>JAPUIC010000062.1 GCA_027297425.1 Nitrososphaerota archaeon
ACTTCAATGTTAAAGATCTGAAGGTCAAACTCCGTCTTCTTGAAGAGGGTAGGGAGCACGACTGCGATATGAAAGGTCAAGTTAACACCTCCATATGGTCAGCTGGAGCCTTCCGAGCTAAAGTTAAAAATAAATTCGCACGAGAAACGTTCACGATAGGCGAGCAGAGTGCAAATTCGCTTCGAAAAGGGTTCACCAAATTCACTAAAGGTATACCAAAGGAATTCTCCTTTAGTTTTCCTCTAAACATAGCCATGGTGCCTAGTTTTCATACCGAGAGGAGTCAGGCAGATTGGTTAATAGAAGCAAAGCTCGAGAAGGGGTTTGGCCGTGACCAGTCTCTAAAGGCAGTCTTCCAAGTACTAAGTATCTAGACTCCTATTTCGAGTCCTGTTTTAGCAACAAAAACGGTTCGAATTCGCCACTGCCCTCTATATGCAGGTTAATTGATTCCCTTTACTGTCTCGGTTTTTCGATAGAGTAAAGTTATATTGCATCTTCTGTAGAAAAAATTTCGATGGTAGCGGTCAATATATCCGACCGTGAGAAGTTTGTTTATCATCCATCAGAAGATTCTATCCAGGCAAGTAATATCCACCGTTTCATGGTTAGAAATAACATCCCGGATTATGGTGATCTCATTAAGCGCTCTACTGGGAATATTGAGTGGTTTTGGGATGCAGTAGTGAAGGACCTTGGAATTTCGTGGTATACGCCTTATGAAAAAGTAATGGATGACTCACGTGGTCTTCCTTGGACTCGATGGTTCCTTGGGGGGAAGATAAATATCGCTCACAACTGTGTCGATCGGCACCAAAAGGTCTTAGGCGGTAGTCTAGCATGCATCTCGCAAGATGAAGAGGGTAGCCAAAGACGGGTTACATATTCTGAACTGTACTCATCCTCGAACCAATTAGCGAACGCACTGTCGCGACTGGGAATTGGCAAGGGTGACGTTGTAGCAATCTACATGCCTATGATACCAGAAGCCTTGATAGCATTAATGGGTATTCTCAAGGTCGGGGCTATTTTCATTCCGATATTTTCAGGTTATGCCTCGGCTGCTTTAGCATCCAGACTTGATAATACTGATGTAAAAGCGATCATCACAACCGATGGCTACTGCCGGAAGAAGAGGGTCACGGATACGAAGAAGGAGGTTGATGAGGTCTTTCAGAGCGTCTCGAGTTTAAAGCATTGTATTGTCCTTGAACATATCCGTAACCCCGTTCAATGGCATCCTGACCGGGATTTATGGTGGGCTGACCTGATTCATGACCAAAGTACAGATTTTCTCAATGAACAGATGGATTCCGAGGATCCTGCTATGATGTTGCACACATCAGGGACAACCGGCAAACCGAAGGCAACTGTTCATACACATGCCGGAGCGCTAGTTCAATGCACAAAAGAGGTAGCCTATTATTTCGATGTAAAAACACATACTTCTGTATTTTGGGTCACTGATATTGGATGGATGATGGGTCCTTGGGAGATTATTGGTACTTTGGCTCTGGGTGGTACCGTCTGCCTCATGGAAGGTGCAATAGACTATCCTACAAAAGATAGGTTATGGAGGTTCATAGAAGATCATGAAGTAAACGTATTTGGGATCTCGCCCACGGGAGTGAGAGCTTTGATGACATATGGATCATCACTTGTACAGGCCCGGGATCTCTCCTCTCTTCAGATACTAGGTTCAACGGGCGAGCCTTGGGATGCGAAATCATGGATGTGGTTCTTTGAAAAGGTAGGACGATCTAACTGCCCAATCATAAATATCTCCGGGGGGACTGAACTCTTTGGTTGCTTAGTAGCTCCACTTCCAATAATGGCTCTCAAACCATGCACTGTAGGCGGTCCAGGATTAGGGATGGCTGTCGATGTTCTAGACGAGCAGGGAAAGTCTATCAAAGAGAGCGTGGGGTACCTGGTATGTAGGAAGCCATTTCCATCTATGACGCGAGGTTTTTGGAAAGATCCAGACCGATATATCTCGACGTACTGGTCCAAATGGGATAATATATGGTTTCATGGTGATTGGGCTACGATAGATGCAGATGGACAATGGTTTCTCCAGGGTAGGACTGATGATGTAATAAAAATCGCAGGCAGAAGATTGGGACCTGCTGAGATCGAATCTATCCTGATATCGGATCATAGAGTTTCCGAAGCGGTTGCCGTAGGACTTCCTGATGTCACGAAGGGCGAGAAACTTACTTGCCTCGTTGTATTGGCGGATACCGTTCAATCTGGGCGTGCATTAGAGTCTGATTTGAAGGCAAAGGTTGCAAGTATGATCGGGAAAACGTTCACTCCAGATGACATCCGGTTCGTAAAACGACTTCCCAAGAACAGAGCTGGGAAAATAACTAGGGGTATGATAAAGATGAAACTTTCGGGAATTGCAATACCCGATCTTTCCTCTTTAGACAATCCTGAAGTGATAGATGAGCTATGAACAATCTTCACTGGGATTGAGGAGGGGAGTTTACTAGGATGATATTAGAGATTTTTTTGCTAGCGTTGGCCGGGGTTCTTATCGGGATTTATGGATCTATGATTGGCGCTGGTGGTGGACTCATTGCGGTTCCAATTCTGCTCTTAGTACTTAGATTAGCACCCGATATGGCTGTCGGTACGAGCCTCTTTATGACATTATTTGTGGCAATTTCGGCTTCTATAGTATTTCTTAGACAAGGGAGAGTAGATAAGGGCCTAGCGCTTAAATTCTCGATCTTCACAATTCCAGGCGCAATCGCAGGCGCCTTCATCGTCGATAACGTTGAATTGAACATCTTTCGAGCTCTTTTTGGAGTACTGATGGTCGCTTCATCTCTTTACTTACTGGTAGATAGATCGAAAAAGGTATCTGGGAATTCTAAAAATGGAATGCTTAGGGTCGTAACGGATTCTAGCGGGGCGGTTTTTGAATTCAGAGTCAGGATGGTCGCGGGTTACTTTCTGAGTTTCTTGGTAGGCTTCGCATCAAGTTTCTTTGGCATAGG
>JAPUIC010000063.1 GCA_027297425.1 Nitrososphaerota archaeon
ATCGTTTTTCTCTTTCATCTCCCACATAACATCCTTTATGATAGGTACATTTCCCACATGTGTATTCAACACAAAAATCTTCTTGAATCCATTATAGACAAGACTGTTGCAGACGTCGATCAATAAACTCTTGAGAGACTCATCGCCTATTGTAACAGTGCCAGGAAATGAGGTGTAGCCGTCCGATACTCCAAATGGAATAGTAGGAATAACGAGTGTGCCTGGAACCCTAGACGCAATACGTTTTGCCATATCATATGCTACGATATGGTCGGCACCCATTGCGGCATGGGGTCCGTATTCTTCAGTAGCACCGGTCGGTAGAATGGCTATTCGTTTATCATCGCCGTATTGTTTTCGCCACTCATCGAACTCCTTCCAACTCATATCCGCAAGTTCAATTTTTTGATCCAATCTAACCACTGGTATTCTGAGTGGGAGTATATACTACTTGCTCCTAGGGATTGGGAATAAGAATCAGACTGTAGATTGCAATCATAGCACTGATCACTATGATGGCATAAGTCAGCACATAGATTGGGGTCTTAAATTTCAAGAGACCGATATCAAACAGTACAAACTTGAATCTGTGCATACCATGATATATGCTCGCAACGACTACGATAAGAAAGAATATTCTTGCCAAAGGACCTAACCTTGCTAACATAGAGTCGTAACTTACTATTTCCTGGCTTAACGCACCTATCCCTGGTGCTAGATTGTTTATCACGATTATGACTGGGATAAAAAGAGCGGCAATAAATCCGCCTAAAGTGAAAGTCAACCAGAGGACTGCTTCAAGTTTGTCAGGCTCAGCCATTATCCCACCCTAAATATGAAGACTGCAACAAAATAGGAGATAAAGAGCCAGATTATGATAGTTCCAGTTACGACAATTTTTCGAGGCACAGGCTTGCCTTTCATACTAGGGGGTTGGACCTTCGCAGTTAAGTCAAACCAGGTCAAACTATGAAAGATCGCGAAAACTAGCAGGATCGTGCTCAACAAGATTCCAGCCGGTGAGAGAAGAACTCCGAGAAGAGCATCATAAGCTAGGGGGCCTTGGCTCAGAGTAAATAACTGAGCCAAAAAGATAAAGCCATACACAGCAACGGCGAAACCAGAAAGCTCCCGGACCATGTAGAGTGCGTATCTTCTGTTGCCTAGCCACCATGTTTTTGATGGCTTATACTCATAAGAGCGAACTTCTTTGTCCATCCGACTCACTTCTTTTTTGGTAAAAGGGATTTGATTATGGATATCCCGCCCATAGCCTTTAATTTCTGTATCGCTAGCGCTGGATCGACAGCCTTCGGGCACACGACGGAGCATTCACCAATGTATGTGCAATCCCAAACGCCGTGCTTTGAAGTTAAGATATCCAAGCGTTCCTTCGCACCATCGTCTCTCGAGTCCATTACGGATCTGTAGGATATAGCTGCTGCAGCAGGACCGATGAAATCGTTATCCATATCAAAGACAGGACATGCTTCGTAACATAGCATGCAGTTTATACACATGCTAGTCTGCTTGATGAGGTCTCTCTGTTCTGGGGTTTGAAGGTACTCACCATCCGCTATTGGTTTCTCCTCATTTCTGATTATCCAGGGTTTTATCGACTTTAACTTCTTTACAAATACGTCAATCTCGACCACAAGGTCTTTGATGGTACGGAAGTGGCTAAGTGGCTCTACCAAGATGGAATCTCCTTTCGATTCCTTCAAGAAGGAAGAGCACGTTAGCTTTGGTTTGCCATCGACATTTGCACTACAGCTCCCACAAACACCCATCCTACATGACCATCTGAACGATAATGATCCATCAAGATTGTCCTTGATGTAGTTCAGAGCATCCAAGACTACCATGTCTTCACTATATGGAACGTCATATTCAGAGTAGAAAGGTTCCTCTGCTTTTTCTGGAATATACCTCTTAACGCGTATCTTTATCGTCTTCTGGGAAGCCAATCAATACACCCTTTCAGCCGGTTGCCATTTTGTAATAGTAACAGGAAGGTAATCTACCCGTAACTTATCCTTTTCATAAAAAACTAAGCTATGCTTCAAGAAATTGGTGTCATCTCGCTTAGGATAATCGTTTCGGTAGTGAGAGCCTCTCGATTCCGTTCGTTTTAGGGCTGATCTGACTACACTATTCGCTATGTCGATTAAGAAGTCAAGCTCCAGAGCAGCTGTCAGATTAGTATTAAATACACTATTTTTGTCTTCAACTCTGACATTACCCCAACGTTTTCTAAACTGTTTCACCTCATCGGCGGCAGTTTTCAGCTTTTTCTCTTCTCTAAAAATACCAACATTTTCTTCCATGGTACGTCGAAGGTCATTTCGGATGTCTGCTATACTCTCATTCCCTGTTTCGTTCTTAAGGATACCATCGTAAACTCGCTTCTCTTCTCGTGCGACAGACTTGGCTACAACTTCAGTCGAAGGTTTCGCCAGTTTCTTAGCCTTCTTCGCTGCCTCCCGGCCTGCTACCGCACCAAAGACCAAGCATTCAGATAGTGAATTTGAGCCCAATCTATTCGCGCCGTTAAGACTAACACATGCTACCTCACCTACGGCGTAAAGACCCTCTAGACTTGTCTGCGTGTTAATATCAGTATTCACTCCACCCATCATATAATGCACTGCAGGCCTTACAGGAATAGGCTCGTAGACTGGATCTATCCCAACATATTCTTTTGCCAATTCTCGTACAAAGGGCAGTTTTGTATCGATCGTCTCTTTACCCAAGTGTCTAAGGTCTAGATGAACATAGTTACCATACTTGCCTTCGAGCCCCCTACCTTCTCGAAATTCTGTCATTATTGCTCGAGATAGAATATCCCTGGGGCCAAGTTCCATCTTTTCTGGGAGATATCTCTTAAGGAATCGTTCGCCGTCCTTGTTAACAAGATATCCACCTTCCCCCCTGGACGCCTCCGTCATCAAAATTCCAGTTCCGGGGAGGGCAGTAGGATGGAACTGGACGAACTCCATGTCCTTAAGGGCTACACCTCCACGCAAAGCCATGGCCATGCCATCTCCTGTCTTAATTTGTGCATTAGTTGTGAATTGGTAGACCTGTCCGGCCCCGCCAGTAGCAATGATAACCACTCTAGAGTGCAGAGCACCGAAGGAGCCATTTTTTATGTTGATAGCAGTGATACCGTGAGTCCTGTTTCCATCTACTATCAGTGAAGTCGCGAACCATTCGTCATAAAATGTCAAATTATCATATTTTAGACTATTCTGATATAATGTATGTAACATGAAGAACCCTGTCTTATCAGCAGCATATACTGTACGTTTGACGCTCATCCCACCGAAGGCCCTTACCGAAAGATGTCCATCTTCATCTCTGCTCCAAGGGCAACCCCAATGCTCCATCTGGATCACCTCCTTAGGAGCCTCTTTAACGAAATATTCCACTACATCCTGATCAGCGAGATAATCACTGCCCTTAATGGTATCAAACGAATGGAGATCAAAGTTATCATAATCCCTCATAACAGCGCCCGTGCCTCCCTCTGCAGATACCGTGTGGCTCCTCATAGGATACACTTTGGATACTACCGCGATATCTAGAGTAGAATCTTGCTCAGCCGCGGCTATGGCTGCTCGTAATCCTGCACCTCCGCCTCCGATGATAATAATATCATGACTTAGGTTCTCCAATTAACCCACAAAGGGTCTTGAATGGTTCTTTTTTAAATTCTATGCTTATATTTTTGGGAGGATAGCTATAATGCCTAAACTAAGCCCAAGTACCACAATCCCTTCAAGTAGAATTCCAATTGCAACCGCAATTGAGGAATATCTCCAATCCATTTTCAAAAGCCAGCTCACCATCGCAGCAGAATAGACCCCAAAGAAGGGAAGAGGGATTGCTGCTAATACTACCATCCCAAGAAGACCATATCTTTTGACATAGTTCCCACCCATTCTTTGGGACCTACTGACGATTGCTCTTGCGAGGCGAATCTTGGAGAAATATCGTTCATAGAAGGAGTAAAGCAAGAAGTAGAGTGGAATGAATATTATGGAATTAGCAGGTACGGTAAGTATTAGTGACTCTATTGGGCTAAAGCCTAGTTCGACTGCTAACGGGATAGCCCCCCTAAGCTCGATGAAAGGTAGAATAGTGCTGAACATTACGTAGATTACATTAAGAAGGAGATCAGGATTAGTCAAGTCGCAACACCAACACTATCGGGTCAGACATCAAGTACAACTGTAGCTAACCATTGTTTCTGATCGAATTTTACCTCAAACTTATGGAATGTGACAGCTTTCACATCTACTAAGAGTTCGTGCTTCTTGGGATCTATCTTTTCGCCTTCTAATTGACCAGATAGAGAATATTTTTTATCTGTAGATATCCTAATTTTCAGGCTACTGAAAAAGAGGTTCTCAGCATCCTTGTAAAAGATGATTTCTTCCAGAAATTTGAAGAGAAGCATTTCCATTGATTCTGCTTCGATATTTACCTCACGCACCACTGATGTTTCTACTGAAGCGACCTCAAGTACCATAGTTGCTAAAACTGCAATCCCAGCATCAGTGAATAGTTCTGCAGTGTCCTTACCTGTAGCCTCAAATGCTACATCAGCTAAGGTCCATCCTTCCAAGAATCTATAAGGCAACGGATTCAACTTGCACGGGAATAACTGTATACTTTTAACTGCTTCCAGTCGATTAACAAGAACGGTTGAGGAAAACGATCTGGAATAAGAACGTCATGGCCTTTGTCGCTAGTTTCTTGTTATTATTCAACATCTTCTTCTTTTCTGCAATCTTTCCAATTTCACAATCTGAGGCTCAAGATACTATCGAGTCAGTGATAGAAACATCACCTGAAATCCCTGAAGAAAAACTGGATCAAGATCTCACAGTTGTTGAACGCGTGAGTACAGTGGGGGGGAGCCAAGACTATCGTCAGTTCATTCTAAAAGTCCTAGGTCGAAATCTCCTAGTAATGGGGCTTTCATCGATTCCATTCTTTGGATTTATCGTAGCTAGTATTACACAATTTGAGAATGGGAGAGGTGCAGCAGCGTTCGCATCGTCCGAGTCAATTCCGCAACCGGTCTTTATCTTGGTTCTATATGCTGCGCCTCCCTTCTGGATGGAACTTTTAGCATATAGTACTGTCAGCTCAATTAGTCTATTAATGATAATTAATAGAAAATTTTGGAGGGAGGAGATCAGAAAGTTGCCCAAGGCAGTTACAATTTCTGCTGCCTTGCTTATTATCGCAGCCGTTTATGAGACGATCATTATTGCGAGCTTGTAACATAAAATTGTACATTCTTTACTGGCTCTAATACGTACAACCATATTTTCTGGGGAGAACAGGATCTTTGGGATAGCTAAGAAAAATAAAATCTCGGAACATATGTATAGCCTCTATGGGAAGTCAGGGCTTCTATAGTGACTTTCGAATGTATTCCCTCGTTGTGTAGAGACTTTGATAATATAGGTCTCCCCTGAAACGAAGGTAAAATCAAAGTCAAGAGGTGCAGTAGGGTTGGTCGTACCTCTTCCCCCAATGAGAGTAGACGGGATCGAAGGTTGTATGACGTTATTAATGAATACTCCGCTAATATTTAGTGAATTGATGCCGTAATTGCGAACATAGACCTTAAGTTTTAGGTCTAATAGATCCGTAGTATCAAAGTATACGGTTTCGATTCTGAAGTGCTCCCCTACTTTACTGTTCTCTTCAAATATTGCTCCACCAAGGCTGCTCTGAGTGTCACCCGCAAATGAGAGACCCCAGAAGAAGACAACAGATCCCAGAGCTACAGCAGACGTGATCAAAAGAAGAGAGGATATGATCTCGCTCTGTCCCCTCTTTGCACGTGAGCTCATCTTGCTTCCCATTATAGATCTAATTCCTCGTATTTTATCTTATCCGGGGTAAATAGAAATTGACTAAAGGCCCAACGATAATTTTATTCAAAATCAGTAATAGCCCCGGCCAGATTCGAACTGGCGTCGACGGGTTCAGAGCCCGACATTCAAGGGCCTTGCCTTGCTTGGCCGCTACACCACGGGGCTAATTCTTCCTTTTGATTACGCATTTTAAACTTTAAAGTATATTTTACCTTAGGCGAGTTTAGCTAGAATATCCCTCGCTCCAGCGAGTGCATCTGTTTCAACGTTCACGTTGAGTGATTTGAGCGTTGCCTCAAGGGCAGATAAGGCTACCAGCGTTTGTGACCCAGTAAGGTTACCGAAGTGACCAATTCTGAGCATCCGCTCCCGTTCGGGGCCGAAGCCCATTGCTACCAAGATATTGTGATCCAGAGTCAATCTCGAATGAATCTGTGCTGCTAGCCCTTCAGGGGTGTAGCAACCAGTAACAGTATCTGCTTCGAAGCCTGCCTCAGCTACTATCTTCATACCGAGACCCTTAATTCCGGACCTGAGAGCTTCCGAAATAAGCTTATGCCGTTTCCATCTAATCTCAAGCCCTTCTTCCATCACCATTCGAAGAGCTTCTCTTAGAGCTAGTATTACCTGTGTCGCAGGTGTCGCTAAGTAGACGCGTGGATCTTCCATCACCTTACGCCACCGAGCGAGATTGAAGTAATAGGATCTAATGGGACTCTTCCGTTTTTCTAGTATAGTTAATGCATTATCCGCTAGGTAGAGTAGACTTGCGCCTGGCGGAGCGCCTAGTGCTTTTTGAGAGGCAGTAATAGCTACATCTATCCCAAGTTCTTCAAAATTGAATGGTGAGCCCCCGATGCTACAAACTCCATCGATTACACATAAGGCTCCGTTTTTCTTAACAACTTTAGAGAGTTCAGATACCGGATTAGCTACCGTACTGGAGGTATCCACATGAGTTACAAATACTGCTTTGTAGGGTTCCGAACTTAGTCGCTCATCAAGAATCTTTGTATCAGACGGGCTACCTAGTTTTGAAGGAAGAACCTCTACGTCAGCACCTAAAGCCTCATTGATCAGCGCAAATCTTTGGCCGAAGGCACCCGTATCTAGAACCATGACCTTATCTTTCGGTTCTATTAGACTCGCAACAACAGCTTCCATTGCGCAAGTACCAGAACCAGTAATCACAAATGGAAGACCGCGCTTTCCCATGAATACATCGGCAGTAAGCTGCAATAGCTCTTTGAATGAATCATAAAATTTGGGACTGGAGTGACCAATCTGAGGAGCGCCCATTACAGCCCGTACTCTAGGAGAGAGGTTGGTAGGTCCCGGGATTAGGAGAAGTTCTTCTTCCACTCGGCTTGAAAGGGCCCAGAGCCTTAAGTATCTTCGTATTATCGTTATTCGTTAAATGCTCTAGCGAGTGTATCAGAGGATGACATCACTGCTTCGACAAACATTTAAGACCGGCTTTTGAGCCACACTTTGAAGTTGCCCCTTAAAGAGTGGCTGTTTCCAAATGAAGGCATATATTATGAGATTCTGCAAGCGCAATCAGCGAACGTTGTGGAAGGGGCAGTCCTCTTACAAGAACTAACTCGGGATTTTTCAGACCTAGAAGATAGGAGGAGAAAGATTAAGGAGATCGAGCATAAAGGAGATCTTATCGTTCAAAGCATATTTATTAAATTGAATAAGGCATTCATTACTCCTATAGATAGAGATGACCTATCAAAGCTAGCAATAAGTTGCGATGATATACTAGATCATATCTACGAGGTGGTAAATCGTATATACCTCTATAACGTAAAATCCCCCACGGATACAATGCGTCAGTTCGCAGAGACCGTTCATAGCGCCGCGCAGGAAGTTGATGCCACTATCAAGGCCTTAAAGGGGTTGTCACAAGAAGTTATCCTCGAGCGTAGCAAAAAGGTCGATCATCTTGAGGAACAAGCCGATGATATTTTGAATACATCTGTAGCTCTACTATTTAAGAAGGAAAAAGACGTCGTGGAGTTGATTAAACTAAAGGAGCTCTACGAAAACATGGAGATAATTACCGATGTATGTAAGGATGCAATGGATGTAATTATAGACATCAATATAAAATCGAGTGCTTGACCTAAACTCCTGATTCCTTTTAAGGTGCTACTGGATTGAAGTTTCCTAAAGCGATAGATTATCACAAACCAGGGCACCCCAAAGTTCCCACTGCTTTAGGCATCTTCTATTCGATATCTAGTGTCATTAATTGGTTCGTCTTGATCTTCTTTGGAATTGAGGGCCAGAGACCGCTTGCGTTGGCAACTTCAGTTCTGTTCGGAAGTAATATGGGGCTCTTCGATGACATGGTAGATCTCAAATGGAGGTACAAAGCCATATTGCCAGTTTTCGCAGCACTACCATTCATTGTGTTAAGACCCTCAGGTAGGACAACGGTCAGCTTTTTCTTTGGCGGGAGCCTAGATTTGGGGGAGCTCTTCTTCATTCTCCTAGTCCCAATCTTTGTTACAGTTGTAGTTAATTCCTATAATCAGCTAGGAGGATTAAATGGTTTGGAAGTTATCCCAGGCATCGTAATCTTACTCGCGCTAGCCCTAATCTCAGGCAATCCAGTACTTCTAACGGTACCAATAATATCGTTGCTCTTCCTTGGTTACTTTGCATTCACAGGAAAAGCTTTCGTAGGGAATGTAGGTAGCTTCTCGATAGGAATTACAATAGCAATTTATGCAGTTCTTCTAAATCTAAAATTCTTTGTTATTATCGCAATGCTCCCGTTCTTTCTTAACTCCGTAATGATTCTATTTTCCAGATTCTTTCTTAATCAAACGGCAGAAACAGGCATCCGAAAAGATGGATTACTTTATGCTACACAAATCAGAAGCCTAAGAACCCTATTGCTCAAAGTGAAGCCCATGAGGGAACGCGAAGCTGTCCTAGTGCTCTCATTAATAGTCGTA
>JAPUIC010000064.1 GCA_027297425.1 Nitrososphaerota archaeon
AACTATCAGCTCTTCGAACTTCCCTGCCTCCAATTTCAATACGACTTTGCTGAACATCTGAATAAACCTCCTATAGTTATCATAAGCAAATCTTAGATCGTTAGTTTGCTCGCCGAGAACCTTGACTGATTCATCATTCAACCCTAGATTGAGTATAGTATCCATCATTCCGGGCATAGAAAATGGTGCTCCAGAGCGAACAGAGAGAAGGAGTGGATCTGTTGGATCTCCAAATCTCCTTCCAATGGCCTTCTCTACTTCCCCTAACTTTGCCTTCACTTCGTCTTCCAGTCCACCGGGTAACCTCCTACCATTTGCGTAATATTCCCTGCATACCTTTGTAAGAATTGTTAATCCAGGGGGGACAGGCATACCTATTCCGGTCATCTCTGCCAAGCCCGCTCCCTTTCCGCCTAGATCAAATTTCGATAGACCCCTAGCTTCGGAGAAGAGCAGGACTGATGCCCCGTCCCTGTCATTGGTTGGCGGGACCATGAGCAAAGAGTTCTTGGAGAACCAAATTTAAATGTTGAATTTCATGTAGATTGGCTAATTGTACGTAATTCTAAAGTTTCAAGGCTCTACTTAATACCGCAAGCTCAAGCCCGCTAGTGTGGCTACCTACAATCGCATTTCGTCCATTGGCGATTATCCCTGAGGTAACATAGGGGACGCCACTATTGATGGTGCCGGCCTCAACTTCGATCCCTAGAATGTCCTGCACAAAATCGATCTCGAAATCTCGAGCAGATGGGTGTATGACTCCGCCAGCATTTGTAGCTACTATCATAGCGCCAATCTGATAAAATGTACCAATGTTCATAGCTTCAACTGGTACGTCTAGAATATCTGATACCTGCCTGACGCCTGACGATGGTATTAGTTTCGAAACGAGAGCTCCGTGATCATTTGCGCAGACAAGATTGCCAACCGAGGTATATTTCATATCTATCCGTCCTACTTGTAATCCGGTGAGTTTACTCAGATCTCTCACCTCTTGATCCGATGCAATCTTTGAGAGAACAATACCATGACTATTCATGGCTAGCAACGGTCCCAAGAGTCTAGATCCACCTACCGACGCTGTCAACGCGGGGACTTCGAGATTTGATTCTAACTTGGCAATTTTGCTTTGCGCCATTCCAGTCGGAGCTAAGGTAAAGTTTTCAGATCCCCTAAGATATATGCCAATATTTGAGTTCCTATAAACGCCAAACTTGGTTACTGACAAGATCTTCCTGCTCCAAAGAAATCAGAAGTAGTTTGAAACCCGAGTAAGCACCTTGAGAAACAGTCTCATCATGTCTCTAGATTGTACTAATGTATTGGCTAATTTAGGTAGGAGGGAGTGACACTGTAACGACTCCTTCAGCATCTTTTTCCATCAAAAGTGTAACTCTCCTCGGCGGCTTTTCTATCCCCCTCTCCCACATGAACTCACTAACCCCAGTAGCGATCTTGATTTCCGTAGGCTTCATGTGCCTCTTGGTGAACTCCCTAATCATGTTTAACGCCCTAACAGTTCTTCGCTTCTTCGGCGAGAGCCATGCTTTGGCTAGCGGAACTGTATAGAGCCTAGAAATTTCTTGACCTTCTTTGGACACTTCACTACACCTTATTACCTAAATTTTTAACTTTGTCCTTCTCCACGATCTCCTTTTCGGGTTGGTCCGGACATTTCTTTTTGTCCTAACTACGGCCCAAGCAGGGACCGGTTTAGCCTGTCTCGTCTTCTTGATCAACTTCTTCTTCACTCCAGACGTCTTCCTGCTACCCATTCCAATGCACTCGAAGTTCTCTTGTTATATCCTCGTTATCTTGAACTCCCTTCTGGGCTGTTGGGCAGAAGTGAGCAGTTGTTTTAATTCATCGTCGGTAAGGGGCTTTTTTACCTTCCCCCCTGAAGCCATTCGTATGAGGTAATCTTCTACACTCTTCGCCAGATCTGGCTTGACCATCCTGATATTCATGAGCCGATCTCTTGCATCAGTGGTCAACGTAACTCTCAGGATCATGTCTCTCATAGCCTTTTCTTGGGCCTGGCCCTGACCGGCTGCCTGTGATTCTACTCGTGCTTTATCTTGTTCCTCACTCATCGATTTCACCTAAAAGTATCTAGCAAGATCGGGATTACCCTTCTCTATATCCTTCGCAATTTGAGTACTAGTCTTATCCAGCAAACTCATCCCTTTGGGGGTGATCACTCGTCCTTTGATCCCTTGCTTCACGACTAGATCCGCAGCTTCCAACTGTTGTAGGGCTTTCCTAATAATAGACCTCCCAGCATCTCGATGATAAGGTCCATAGTAGCTAGTCTTTCGTCTACCACCGTACTCTGATGCCAATTCTTTCAAACCTAGGGGTCCATTCAGATAGATCTTCCGCAATATCGAAGAGCATCGAACAAACCACCAATCTCTGATCTGAGGGGTTCTCTGTGTATGCGCCCCAGTCTTAACAAAAAGAGACCATGAAGGTGGAGACACTTGAGAAACGTTACGGAGATGCTCCGCTACCTTCGGTATCAGCAGATCAGCAGGCACATCTAGTACTACGGGCATTCTGTAGGCTAACCCGTTTCAAGGACGAATATTTAGGCGTAGCTCAAGAGCCACGAGGAACGATCAGATCTCACCAGTAATTTTTACGAAAAAAACCAGAAGTTCATCTTTTGCTACAAAGTCATGATTGTTCCCGTATGGTATGTAGATGATAGATCCGGGCCGCACCTCTTTGGAATCGTCACCTATTCTCAGTACACCGTGGCCTGAAATGATGTAACATAAGACATCGTCTCGTTCATGCAAAATATATCTACCATCGAGGACTTCCTTAGGCTTGAATCTAACCAACCCTGCTGTATAACTTCCTGTATCAATAAATTCCTTATACGATACCTCATCCCCACTTTGAACCATTTTACTGAGGGTGTCCTCGGGGGAGAAAATGGTTATGTCTCGCTTCGACCGCTTTAAAGGCAATTTCTTCAAACCCTCTTAACTGATCGTAGGACTCGAGGGATTACTTTTCTGTAAATACGACCACAGTCTAGGCAAGTTATCCTGATCCCCCTGGGATTCCTGCTTACTAACCTAACCCTTGCATTAAGCCCTGGAACAATAAGTTTCTTACAGCCTCTACAAAACAGTTGTCTAATTTGATAGGGCAACCGAATTCGGAACCGTAGAGATATCCTCCATGCGG
Source organism: Nitrososphaerota archaeon (assembly GCA_027297425.1). GTDB lineage: Archaea > Thermoproteota > Nitrososphaeria > Nitrososphaerales > JAPUIC01 > JAPUIC01. Next base: position 3,205 of record JAPUIC010000064.1, read on the forward strand.
TATCGGCTTGTTCTCTTGCGAGGGGCAGATCCGTCGCTGCAGTCTTTAGTGCTGTCTCCATAAGTATGGCAATTCTTTGCACCGCTACCTCCTTCTGACGGGATCTCGATTTTCTCAATATCTTCTATTAACCTTCTGAAACTCATAAACGTTTCAAGCCGTTTCTTCGTCAAACCTGGATAATGCTAAAATATACCTTGAATCGCGATTTGCATGAGCTCCGATGGTGTAGCCCGGTCAAGCATAACGGCCTTTCGAGCCGTGGATCGCGGGTTCGAATCCCGCTCGGAGCATCC
>JAPUIC010000065.1 GCA_027297425.1 Nitrososphaerota archaeon
AGATTTAATCTGTCTCATTTTCAAGTTCAAGTAGCTCTTCGGTGAAGCCCCATTTTCGAGCCAAGTCATCAGAGTCTTTTTCTCTCTGCTGAGAGGACTCTGGTTTTACATGCTCATTTAACCAAGCATGAGCTATCTCATGAGCAATTATAGCTTTGACAGCAAGATCTGATAAGTTGTTGAGGATGTCCAGATAAAAAGTGATTTTTTGGCGACTCCTAATCTCATCCCATTCGTTCCCTTCATCATTTCTTATGGTTACATCGAATGAACTATGTGTTGTCAAGGCAGCAAGCGTCTCTGTCGGAGAGAGGTCCGATAGCTGAATTGATTCTAGCGAGGAAATATCTAACCCGTCTGGAGGCATATTATCTAGAGTCTGGAGGATCAGATTCTTTATCCTATTATCGTGAATCTTGAAGTCAATCCCTCTAAGAAACTCTTGGGAACTCAATATACTTCTCTAAGCGGAATATAATTATTTTTTCTCTTTAACTTTCCTGCGATAGCTCACGAATATGATTAGTATAGCCAATAAGAAGAGAATTATTACTATCTCATTGAAGCTAATGAAGATTAGTAGTGATTTTTCTATCATGTCATGCCAACAAATTATGAATTAGTATGCATTTTTAGAGATTCTAGCTCCGAACAGTATGCCCACTTAAGATATTGTTTGCTCTCTCTATGCATGATCGAATCAGAGGGTCGTTTTCGAATTCATGAATTTTGATAAATTCTGTAAGGTGTTTTCTTGTTTTTTCCCTACAACTTCTTACTTGTCTTTCGTCCAGAGCCTTTTCACCTTGAAGAGCAGGAGGTCCCTCCATGCCGCCCTCTCTTATCAGCCATAGCTTAAAGAAGTCACCACAACCTGAATAGTACAATAAAGAACCGATATACGAGACTTCGGGTGGATAACCAAGATCAATAGCTCTGAATGATTCCTTTATGAGAGGTCCTTCACGAGGTGTCGTAAGAGCAGCTATCATTTTTCCTCCGTCTTCAACTAGCATCGAGAGTTTATTGAAGAGAATTATATCACTTCCATTCCTGGATAAATCGAGTAGGCCTTGATGATCAGGAATGAGATAGTTGAAATCGATATCGAAGTATGATTTCACCCTGATAGATTCACGTCCTACGCTAAATAGGCCTGTTACTACGGGCAAGCTGGGAATTTCTTTAATGACAACCTGAAAGTAACGAGTTTCTTTTTCTCGACCCCTCAGTGAAATGCAGTCCTCGAGATGCAGGGTGAGACCCTCCGCGATCTTCATCCCTTCTAATCGCTCTAATTCATCCCTAGGATCTTTTGTCATTTTGCATCTAATTAAGCTCGGATAATTTGATCTGGTCGTATAGTACTATCGGTTATTCTTCCAGAGTTGAGACGTCCCCGATAGGGAGTCCGAGCTCCTTAGCTTTCAATAGTCGTCTCATTATCTTTCCACTTCTGGTTTTAGGAAGAGAACTGACGAAGTCTATTTCATCTGGGGAGGCTATTACGCCCAGTGTAGTTCGTACATGCTTCCTGAGCTCATCGCTTAGTTCTTTGGAAGGCTCATTTCCTGCCCTAAGAATGACAAAGGCCTTTATCGACTCTCCTTTTAAGGGGTCGGGTTTTCCAATTACGGCTGCTTCAGCTGCTTTCGGATGGCTAACTATGGCGCTCTCAATCTCCATGCTACCTAATCTATAGCCAGATTTCTTTATTACATCATCTACCCTGCCCTGGATCCAGAAATATCCATCCTTGTCTTTATGAGCTGCATCTCCAGCGAAATATACACCCTCGATCGTCTTCCAGTAGGCCTCATATCGTTCTGGATCTTTAAAGACGGTCCGAAACATTGATGGCCAAGGTTTTCTTATAACAAGGTATCCTCCTTTGTCGATAGGTACACGCTTCCCATCCTTGTCTACCACGTCAGCCTCCACACCTAAAAATGGAAGTGTAGCAGAACCGGGTTTAAGAGGCGTAACTGGAGTTGGAGTTATCAAGTGCATTCCTGTTTCAGTCATCCACCATGTATCCATTATTGGATGCTTGTCCCCAGTTACTTTCCGGTACCAAATCCATGCCTCTGGATTAATCGGCTCTCCAACGGTTCCAAGATGCCTAAGGCTACTTAGATCATACTTTGCGGGCCATTCATCACCGAAGCGCATAAGCCCCCTGATTGATGTAGGCGTCGAATATAGTACACTGACCTTATACTTGTCCATAATTGACCACCATCTTCCCGGATTAGGGAAGTCTGGTGCTCCCTCATAGAAGATGCTTGAAGTGCCCAAACATAACGGAGCATATACGATATAGCTATGTCCTGTCACCCAACCGGGATCAGCCGTACACCACCAGACGTCATTCTCTTTTAGATCGAAGACATACTTCAGAGTTGCATATATTCCAACCATATACCCCCCATGAACATGAACTGCTCCCTTTGGTTTTCCCGTTGTTCCTGAAGTATATAGAATGTAGAGCATGTCTTCTGAATCCATATCCTCACATGGGAGCTGTCCATCCCTCAAGACATCATCCCAGAAGAGATCTCTACCGTTAGTCATGTTAGCATCTATGTTGGCTCGTTTCGCCAAGATAACGTGCTTAACGTCAGGACAGTCAGCTACTGCATCATCTACTATCTTCTTGAGATTGACGATCTTTCCTCTATATGGATATCCATCGGCAGTTATCACTAGTTTAACTCCGGCATCTTGAATCCTATCAATCAGTGCTCTGGAACTGAAGCCAGAATATACAAGGGTGTGAACAGCACCTAACCTTGCGACAGATAGCATTGCGATAACCTGCTCCAAAATTCTAGGCATGTATATGCAGACTCGGTCGCCTTTCTTAATACCCAGTTCCTTTAGACCGAGTGAAAATCGGTTAACCTCACGATATAGTTCTCCGTAAGTTATACGTTTAGTAGATCCATCTTCTCCCTCCCAGAAATAAGCTACCTTATTCTCAATCGGAGTTCCCATATGTCTGTCTAAGCAGTTGTATACTATGTTTGTCCTTCCGCCGAGGAACCATTTCGCATAGGGAAAATTCCATTCAAGGACTTTATCCCACTTCTTGAACCAATTTAGCTCCTGAGCAACATCCGCCCAAAACTCTTCGGGGTTCTTTATTGACCAAGAATAGAGTTCATCCCAATTAGTGAAGCCCTTTTTCTTCATATATTGAGTAATATTTGCGTTATCGACGACGTCTTGGCTTGGTCTGAAGAGTCGTTCTTCCTTGAGAACTCTATCCGTAGTTTCCCAATCCAGGTTAGACAAAGTGGTTCCTTTAGACAGAGGGGATTTATATTTCTTGAAGTACTTTCTTATTTTTTAAAGTATTTTTGTAATGGTTTCCAATAGTAATCTTTCCATCCTTCTCTATAGGAATCCGCTTGCTCTTTCGGTACCTTCGAGTGTACTAGAGTTAATTCGGTCCCATCTCCTTTTTTCTTAAAAGAGAATTCTACGGTAGACCATGGATATCCCTCCGGCCACTCTGTAGTCTGCCAATGTTGAGCTATCTTCTTACCTTTCTCTAACCTTATTGTCTTGCCAAAAATATAACCATCCCATGCTGTGAACTTCCCACCAACTTTTGGATTACAAGTAGCTTTTGAACCGGTAAATTCACTGTGCTTTCGAGCATTTAAGAACACGTTGTAGACTTCTTCAGGCTTTGCCTGAATCAACACCTTTTCTTTGATAGTTTTTGTGTTCAAAGGCAACCTATAATCAGCTCGTTTTGTAAGAGTAATTAGCCATCTTATGTGCCTCGTCCAAGTTTTGTTTCAGATGTGATACGTACTCTTCGAGCCCCTTCTCAAAACCATATTTTACATGGTAGTTCAGATCCGCTTTAGCTCTGCTACTATCTAGTATGCTTCCCTCAGGATGGTTGTAACCTATGAATTCCAAGCGGCCTGGGCCGATTTCGATCTTTGCTTCAGGGATAAGTTCTTTCAATCTCTCAATCACGTATGAATTTTTAACGATCCTTCCCTCACCAATATTGTAAGCCTGGTGTTTGGGATTTTCGGCGGAATATACTGCAATAATGCCTTCAGCACAGTCCTTTACGTATGAATAATTGAGACCGTGGTCAGCTCCGCTCTTCCATTTCAACTCTTTTCCTACCACTGCTGCCCCACTTAGAGGTCCTATCGGATGGACTTGGTTTTGTCCTGGACCAAATATTCTAGAGAGTCTAACTATTAGGCCGTTAAGGCCATATTG
>JAPUIC010000066.1 GCA_027297425.1 Nitrososphaerota archaeon
CTTCTTGCTTCCCTTTCTTGAACTCTCCGCCCGCTCTACCAAGGGATTTAGCGATATCCGGGATCTTCTTAGCTCCAAATATGAGGACAATAATTACGATTCCTATGATGATTATTTCCATTCCTTGGGGAATGAATAGCGGACTCGTCATCTGTCCTACATCCCAACGAGAGGTACTTTAACTTTCTCCATCTCTGTAAACTTGATCTTGGAAAAATAAATTATATCCACGCTTGCGTGACTTACCTCTCTATATGTGATTGGACTTACAAGTCTGCTAACGACTTAGACCACCCACAGAATGAGAGCTAACCATCCCGCTAGGAAAATCTAGAATCGAGCCTTAACCCGAGGATCTATGCGATCCATACTCTATTCGTCTGGGGCCTCAGGAACCTTTGGCGTCACTTTGATCTTACGTCTTATTACGAGATATGCTCCTCCATACAATGCGAGCATTGGTGCGGCAACAAACCACATCGTTATCCCACTCCCGTCCGGGGTTATGACTGCTCCAAAGATGATAATAATTATTAGCGCATATCTAGCATTCTTTTTCCAGAAGTTGGGTTCGACTATTCCTGAAATTGTAAGAGCGTACATGATGACGGGCAATTGAAACGATGCACCAAAAGCTAGTAGAAATAATAGGACAAAACTGATCATATCGGTTATCGAGATAAATGTAGTAACCCCAATCGGAAGCGCATACCTATAGAGAAAATCTACTATAAATGGCGTGACAAAAGTATACGAAAAGAGGACTCCAGCGGCGAAAAGGACCGAGGCCGGAATAATCATTCTGAGCACTAGTTTTCTTTCTGTTTCGTATAGAGCTGGTCCAATGAATCCAGACATTTCCCTTACCCATACTGGTGAACTAAGAATAACAGCAATAAACAGGGCCATAATGATCATAGAAACGAATCCCTGAGCTGGCGCAGTTACGATTGGCTCTACGAAAGGAGGGATAATGTCATCGATTACCTTCCTTAGCAACTGCATAGAGAGATTATCGAACGGATTTGGGATTGGAAGGTACACGTTCGTATCATTAATACGAACCTGTTTTATCCCAAAGGTGAGACTAAATGTCATTATGACCATGATTGCTATGAAAATCCTGAGGAGTCTGTTTCTCAGCTCGGCAATATGCCCCATTAAACTCATTTCATGACTCAAGACGCTATCTCCTCCATCGGTTAGCTCCTGACCGTGTATAGAATTACTTTACTTTTTATTACTTCCGAGTAAGAACAAGAATGTTCAAATAGCGTCCTAGTCTGGTTTTTTTACAATGCCTAGTGATAGCTTGGTCGATTCCCTGGGAACTTGGAGAAGGAGTCACTATTCTGGGGACTTGGTTAGTGTTCCTCCTGGCCAGGAAGTAACGGTTTTTGGCATTATCGCGAGCATTCGAAATCAAGGGAGAATTACATTTGTGATCTTACTCGACTCGCAAGGATTGGTTCAAATTACTATAGGCAATGATGCTGATGAGGCTTTGCAAAAAAGATTCGGTGAATTGAAAGAGTTTAGTTACATAGGCGTGAGAGGGATACCTAAGAAATTCCCAAAGGCGCCAGGAGGTGTCGAGATAGTGCCTAGTCAGATCAAGTTACTAGCGAGACCGAAAACAACTCCACCTTTTGGCTTGTTTTCAAAACAGGTTCCTAACCTGGAAACAAGAATGGACATGCGCTCTATTGATCTAAGAAGACCTGCAGTTCAGGAAATCTTCAGGATTCGCCATGACCTGTTGAATAATATGAGAGCTTACCTTTCTGGTAATGGTTACCTAGAGGTTACATCACCAAAGATAATTTCATCTGCTACTGAAGGAGGTGCAGCTCTTTTCCCGATTCTATATTTTGACAAGGAGGGATTCTTGGCTCAAAGCCCACAGGTCTACAAGGAACAACTTGTTGGTGCCTTTGAAAAGGTGTATGAGATAGGGCCTATCTTCAGGGCCGAGGAATCTCGAACAATGCGGCACCTTGCAGAAACCACTTCGGTAGATCTTGAGGAAGCATTTGTGACTTTTGAAGATGTAATGTCTACTCTCGAGTCTCTTCTAGTATCTGCTGTATCGGCAGTTCAGAAAAAACATACACTGCCTAAAAATAAACTCTCTACTGACGGACGATTTACAAAGATAACTTATTCTGATGCTTTGAACGTTTTGGATAAGGACGGCGCTCATCTAGATTGGGGTGATGACATAGCTTTTACGTCTTTGAAAGTTCTTGAAACGCGAATAAAGAGTCCGTACTTCATCACTCACTGGCCTACATCAACAAAGGCATTTTACATTAAGCCATTAGAAGACAAGCCTGAGATGAGCGAAAGTTTTGACCTTATATGCGGTTCTTTGGAATTGGCTTCAGGCGGCACCCGAATTGACTCTCGGGAATTCTTGGAGCAGCGGTTGAGTGAAAAAGGGCTTAACCCTCGAGCGTTCGAGTATCACTTGAAATCTTTCGACTATGCAATGCCTCCTCATGCGGGCTTCGGACTAGGACTAGATCGATTGATGATGACGCTTACCGGTCAAGAAAATATCAGGGAAGTAGTACTATTTCCACGAGATCAAGGGAGGCTCGCTCCTTGACGAAAAAGAACGTTAAGAAGGATTCTCTCCCTAACATAGAAGCATTAGCAGATCTAGCTAAAATAGCCCTCACACCGTCTGAAATGAAGCAGTTTCAGCCTCAAATCCAAGAGGTCTTGGATTACTTTGAGAACCTAGCCGATCTCGACTCTGGCACTATTTCGGATGATGGGCAATCTAGAAAGTTAGACGATATACGGGACGATGCGAATTCAATATTCGAATCTTCTGATATAATGAATCTTGCCAAGTCTAAGAAGGATGGATTTGTGAAAGGACCCAGAATAGCCTAGGTGTTTTTTTGTCGCGTCAGCGGAAAAGTTCTGCGTTCGATATTGCATCACAAATTCGTCATGGTGAGGTGAGTTGTGAAGAACATATATCGGAAATTCTCGAAAATATTCAACAACAAGAACCGACATTCCACGCCTATATTCGAATCGTGGAGGATTCCTTAGACGCTGCCCGGAAGATAGATCAGAGGGTTAAACGCGGAGAGAAACTTGGAAAGCTCTGTGGTCTAGGTGTTGCTATAAAAGATAACATTTCGACCAAAGGAATTCAGACAACTTGCGCCTCACGCATGCTGTTGGACTACGTGCCGCCTTACGATGCCACAGTAGTAGAACGAATCAGAAAGGAAGATGGTATAATTTTAGGAAAAACAAATATGGATGAATTTGGAATGGGTTCCACTACCGAATTTAGCTTTTTTGGTCCCACAAAGAACCCTCTAGATCCCACCCTAGTGGCCGGCGGCTCATCAGGAGGTAGTGCTGCTGCAGTCTCCTTATTCGAAGCGGATCTTGCTCTCGGCTCTGACACGGGTGGTTCTGTCAGATGCCCTGCATCATTCTGTTCTATTGTTGGATTGAAACCTACATATGGGCGGGTTAGTCGATACGGGCTAATCTCTTATGCCTCTAGCCTAGAACAAATCGGACAGTTGGGTCGTACTGCTGAAGACTGTGCATTACTGTTGGATTCTATAGCGGGTTACGACACGATGGACAGTACCTCTCTCAGGGCTGAGACTAAAGATAATCTATCGAGGCCTTCTAATGATCTAGATGGAGTCAGGATCGGCGTAATCAAAGAGTTCATGGACGGGACCGTAGAACCGGTCTCTAAGGCAATCAATGATGCTATTGGTATTATGGAATCACTTGGGGCTACCTCTCAAGAAGTCTCACTACCTTCTCTAAGGTTTGCCTTATCATCGTACTACATTATTGCGATGTCTGAAGCAAGTTCCAACTTAGCTAGATATGATGGACTGAGGTATGGTCATGAATCAGGTTTCACCGATGACGACTGGCAACGCTTCTTTTCCAAAAATCGGGCATATGGATTTGGAAGTGAAGTAAAAAAGAGGTTGATCATTGGTACATTCGTGTTGATTGCTGGGTACTATGAACGATTTTACTTGAAAGCGCAACAGGCAAGGTCTCAGGTTAGGAACGATTTTATTCAGCAATTCAAGAATTTTGACGTACTAGTGGGGCCAACGATGCCACTTCTTCCGTTTAGACTCGGTGAGAAACTGACCGATCCTCTTGCACTTTACATGTGTGATATTGATACTGTCCCAGCCAACCTGGCCGGGATTCCTAGCATTTCTGTGCCTGTTAGCGCAGGTACGCCGATCGGCTTGCAGATTCTTGGGCCTATTCTCGGTGAAGAGAAAATTATCAGCGTCGCCCGTATTTATGAAGAGGCAACCCGCTAAGATGAGTATGACTGAAACACAGGAATACGAGATTCTTATCGGACTGGAGATTCATTGTCAGCTTACTTCTGTCCCGACAAAGTTGTTTTGTTCCTGTTCTTCGGATTATCGGGAAAAAGCTCCAAATTCCGTAATTTGTCCAGTCTGCATGGGACTCCCGGGTACTTTGCCGGTGCTCAGTAGGAGTGCGATCGAAAAAGGGCTGATGCTAGCGTTGGCTCTAGAGTGTACTCCTGTAACGCGTCTAATATTCTATAGGAAGAACTACTTTTATCCAGATCTACCAAAGAACTATCAGATTACCCAGTATGATAAAGGTGGGGCCTCTCCGCTAGCCTACAACGGAACGATAAAAATATCCGATGGTCATTCCATCCCAATAACCCGGATTAACTTGGAAGAGGATCCAGGTAGGCTCACATATCAAGGATCGATACAGACCTCTCCCTATGCTTTAGTCGACTATAACCGTGCCGGGGTCGTCCTGGCAGAGGTAGTAACTGCCCCAGAGCTAAGAACTCCAAAGGAAGCTAGATTAGCCCTAGAGTCCGTACAAGCTATCCTGGAGCATTTGGGTAGTTTCGAGAGCACACTCGATGGCTCTATCCGGTGTGATGCCAATATTTCATTGGCGAGGGGTAACCGCGTCGAAGTAAAGAATATCACTTCGTTCAAAGACGTAGCGAGAGCCTTAACCTTTGAAATAACTCGGCAAAGAGGCCTTCTGAGTAAAGGCATTCCAATAAAGATGGAGACAAGACACTGGGATGAGAAACGACGAATAACCGTCTCTTTACGGGTAAAAGAGGGAGAAGCTGAGTATCGATATTTCCCTGACCCGGACCTGCTGCCCATTGAGATATCAAAAACGGAACTTTCTGAACTTAAAGCGGCAATACCAGAACTTCCAGAATCCAGAGCAAAGAGGTTTGTCCTTGACTTCGGGATCAACGAAGAAACTGCGAAAACTCTTGTGAGGGGAAAGGGATTAGCTGATCTCTTCGAGGAGAGTTCCAAAGAATTCAAAAACTATGATAAGCTCGCCCACCTACTTTCTGCTGATCTTCTAGGCGTATTGAATAGATCGGAGATTGATCTTAATGACACCAAGATTACGCCTAAACATATTCTACGGATATTGAAGCTAGAAGCGGACGGTGTGATAAGCGGACCTGCAGCCCGGGATCTCGTGACACAGTTGGTTAATACAGGGGATCTTCCATCTCATATAGCGGAAGAAAAGACCAAGATCACCGATAAGAAACTTCTAGAGGCTGAAATTCACAAGGCGTTCATGAATGCTCCTCAAGCCGTAAACGATGCGAAAACTAACGAAAATGCAATAAATTACCTTTTGGGCATCGTGATGGGTCTGACAAAGGGCAGAGCTGACCCGAAAGAGACTCTAACGATGATCAAAAAAATGCTTGAAAAATCCCGTCAATAATTAGGGCAGACCAATACTAAGCAAGTATTTCTTTACCTCTGAAACGCTATCACTTCTAAGGTATTCGGTGAGGTCGGTTTGGTCATCAAGATCAGACATTAGACCATTCCTGAGAACTGTCTTTAGCCTTACGTTTTGTTCTATAGCCTCAAGAACATGGGATCTGAAACTGTCTTGATCATAGTGAAGATTCATCACTGCTGGTGGCTTCATGAGAAGGGCATTTGTCCCATCTAATCGGTTTGAAGGTGTCATAACTACGGTTGGGTCTTCTTCCACTGCAGCCACCAAACTAACCAGATCTTCAATATTCAGACGAGGTAGATCGGCAGGAAGTACGACGATACTATCTGCCCGATTTTTAAGAGCATACTCTATCCCTTTTTCCACTGCGGCATTAACCCCATGCTCTGCTTCCTCTTTTATCCCATGTGCTCCAAAGTCACTGGCGATCTTGATTACTTCTTGATCAGGACTTACAACCAGCATCCCTTTTGTGATTTTCGAAGACTGGATTTTAGATAGAACATCCGATAGCATTGCCTTGCTTAGATGTTCTCTTTGTGATGGGCTTAGAACTGAAGACAATCGTGATTTACCATTACTTAACATCCTAACGGGGGTAATGCTATAGAGTCTCATGAGTAACTGTTCCACACCAAGGTCTATTCTAGAGCTCTCTTTAGGATCTCCTTGGCGAGCTCTTTCTCCTGCAGTTCGTCGTTCATGAGTATCTGAGATGTATAGGGCTCAACATCATGATCTCTGATTTTATCGTTAAGCCTTCCATCCTCTTTACTTATGAAAATTTTAGATATCACATCGGAATATAATTTCGCTATACCTAGGACCGATACTTCGATTCCAAGAGCAGCTAGTAGTTTGTTTGTTGGGCCGCTAATGGGTTTATTTCCTATTATAGGACTGATACCAACACATTTAGCTCGACTTGCTCGGATCTTTTTCCGAATGCGTGGAATTGACAGGATCGGACCGATACTAGTAATCGGATTGGCGGGTAATATTAGAATGAGATCTGCCGATTCTATCGCTTGATCAACCTCCGGCGTTATCTTGGCAGTCCTAGCCCCCCTATAGACCACATCTTTGACGACTCCTCGCCCCTTGCCTTTTACCCAAAATTCCTGCAAATGAACTTCTTCCTTTGCATTTCGAACGAATGTCTGCAGTGAGTTGTTTGTTGCGGGCACAATCTTATGTCTTATTCCCAATGTCTTTGAGAGTTGCCTAGTTATCTCGGTTAAATTGAGTCCCTCCTCTAATAGTTCTGTCCTAACTATATGCGTAGCCAGATCCATATCACCTAGCTTGAACCATGTATCTCTACGATATGCCTCTGCCTGAGCCATGAAGTTGAACGTATCACCTTGAATACCCCAGCCCTGTTTTTGGTTGAGAATACCGGCCAGCCCGTACATTACTATGTCTATGTCGGGACATACGTACAATCCATGAATCCAGATGTTGTCTCCGACGTTCGATATTACGGAGATATCCAGATCAGGGCATTTATCAAGGCCTCTGATGAGTTTGATAGAACCGGTGCCACCAGCAAGCACAGTGACCCTCATAAGATCACATTAACGGAATATATCTCGTAGAGGCTTTCTTGTTAGCGCTTTTGCAGTCCCATCCCCTTCTACAGGATAACCTCTCACTATAGCTACTGGGGTCCTATCCGTCTTCCCCATGACTAAGTCAGCGGCCGATGCTATTTCATCTGCAATAGCAATTACGGTTACCTTCAAATCATTCCCAAAATCATCTTTCTTCCCTTTGTAGTCATCCAGTGGACGAAGCCCCGATAATCCAATAGCAACTCCAGTCTGTCCCTCCCTCCACGGTCGTCCGAAAGTGTCGGTAATGACTACTGAAATCTTGACGCCTGTCAACTTCATGATCTGAGATCGCAATTTTTTAGCTGACCGATCTGGACTTACGGGTAAAAGGCATAGGAGATTTCTTGGAACGTTAGAGTGATCAACTCCTGCATTCGCACATACTAACCCATGTTTTGTCTGAGAAATAATTAGTCCTCGAACCATTTTTACTACCCTCTCTGTCTCAGATAATATTACCTCGACAACCTTCGGATCTTTTTGCAAAAATTTTGAAACTCGGTGGGCAAACGGTGAGGGCTCTATCGAACTAATATCAACCAACCTGCCCTCAGCTTTCGATACGATCTTTTGGGTAATTACAACTACATCACCATTCTGAAGTCTAACTCCATTTTTCTTAGACGCTTCAACTATTATTTCTGCTAGATCTGATCCCTGCGAGACCTCAGGAATCCCACCCAGTCCGATTATTTGAATAGAGCTCATAGTTCCGGTCACCGACAGCTACAGGTTCATAACCTTTCAATAAATCTAGCGAATAAGAGGAGCTGATCTAGTCTATATCCTTAGCCCATAAGCGTGGGCGAAGTCCTCAAACTTTCTATACGCCTCCAGAAATTGTAACCCTTGAGGACTTATACGATACTTATTGCCTCGCCCATATGCCTCCTCAACCAACAATCCTGACTTCACAAGGTCCGAGAGGATATGCATGAGTCTAGAATGTGAGAGGTTTGCCTTTCTAAGCAGAATGGTTACGCCTACTCCGCTTTCTTTCCCTAGGTCTCTCGCAGCGCTTAGAACGTCTGCAATGATTCGACCTTGCGTCCTATATGCTACTGATCCGATGGTAATCTCCTCCTAAAAGTAAACCTCATTACTGGAATGACGAGCAGGAATAAGCCTGAAAGCTTTACAATAAGCGAAACGGTTGTGACCAAAGTTGATAGCTTCTGCAGAAGTATTAGCCATCCGAAAAATTCGCCTAAAGCTAGCAGAATCAATCCAGAAGCGATGATGAGCGTGTCGGGCCGTCTAGTCCGATAATAGAAGATGAGTGTCTCGGCTACTCCATAGGTTAAGAAATAGAAAGAGAGTGGGCGCGCGATATCAACGATACTAGTAGCTATGGAGCCAATGGCAAAAAATGGAATTAGGATTGGAAACTTGGATTTCGGAGTTAGGACTACATCCAATATATGCGCGAACGCCAGGAAGAAGTAGCCCACCGTCTGGAATATCGCACCCGAGATAACTAGGAGCGCAGCTGCGTATGTCACTTGACTAGAGATGCTAGATTGAGCTATGCCTGCAAACCCTTGGGTAGTAAACCCTATGCCCAAGAACGCAAAGGCGACAAAAAGGCGGAGAAAAGTCGGGCTTTTGGTCTCCCTATATCCCTTAAAAGAGACGAACGCAACCGAGAATCCTACAAGGGCTCCAAGAAATCTTAGAAGACCATCAAGGATGAATAGCTGAGGTTCTACCAATATTGTTCAACCATGTCAGGGTGTCTTGATAGTATTACTACCATGCCAGCACCTAGTGATCGGAGCAGTACCTACTGAACCTCAATAGAAGATTCGGTAAATCCCAGGCTGACCAGCCGGTCCTTCATAACATCCCTGTGATCACCCTGGAGTACGATATAACCATCTTTGGCGTTTCCACCACAGGCTAACTTATTCTTCAGTTCTCGGGCAATTTTGACAATATCTGTCCGTTTTGTATTTAGTCCCTCGATGAGTGTAGTGGGTTTCCTGAATCTACGCATCTCTAGCCTTACAACGATGCGGCTATCTTCCTTGTCTAACTCTTCACAGACACATAGATCTAGCGGTAGTCCACACTTACTACAGACTTCCGCCACTACCAAATTCCTCTATAGTGAATTGTACATTTGAATTATTTAAGCATATGTCTATTGTAAGTTATATAATCGTTAGCCACACAAGATCATGGCTACTTAGGCGCTGCACTAGACATCCGCTTCTTGTCCATTCTCGTTTCTGCCTCCAACCTTCCTAATTCGTAGTCGTTCATATCCACGAATTTCATGTACTTAGCGGTTAGGGGATGGACTGCTGAGATCTGTCTAAACATCGATTGTGCAACCTTCCTATAATCTGGGTGGCCCTGTTTAGAACTTCGAAGTTCTATAAGGTGGTATGCCTCTCTTAGATTCATCTGCATATACCAGCGGATTCTCCATGCCAATGCGACTACGTATTGTGCTTGTTTAGGCAAATCTCTGGCAATCTTAGAGTAGGCTTCCTCCGAAAGCTTCATTGCGTCTTCAAAGTCCTTCTTGTACCCGGCTTCGATCAAGGTCGAAGGAATATCGTAACCGTTCCTAGTGCTAAACTCCTGTTTCTCCTGAGTAAGCACTCTGTGTCTCTGCAGATCTCTATACATCCCATAATTCCCGACAATTTCGAAAAAGTAAGAACTATTCTCTAGCGCTCTGCCGGGTTTATGTCTCCTGTTTGTACGTGAGCCTAAATATAGATCGACAACTTTCTCTTTCTCATTAGGACCCATCCGGCTAACCCAATTCCTAATCGTAGTCCATTCGCCATCGATGTAAGGGTAAACTATCGACGCGATCATATCTGTCTCGTCTTTTGGATAATGGTACACAAGCCTCGTGGACTGTTCTTTTTTACCTTCTCCAATGGGTTGCCGAGTACCCATGTATTTAGTAAGATTATTACTAGTTTCTGCAAGATACCGTTGATAATCTTTACCCTTCTGGTCGTTGGCTCTCCTAAGGAAGGACGGAATTACCTTGTTCAATTCTTCATGGATCATCGATGACAACGTTTTCATC
>JAPUIC010000067.1 GCA_027297425.1 Nitrososphaerota archaeon
TGGCTAGGAGAGCGTTGTCTCTGGACCCTAATGACATTCTCGATGAAAATATCACTGAGGCAGTAATTTTATCGACCTGCAATCGTGTAGAACTTTATGGAGTCGTCAACGATGTATCCATGGCTACCGAGAGTCTATCACGTCTTTTACTAGGTACGAACGAGGAAGCTGATCTACAGGTCTGCGTCGATGGAGAGGTTGTTAATCACCTCTTTAAGGTGGCCAGTGGCCTGGATTCACTAGTGGTCGGCGAAGCCCAAATTTTGAATCAGGTAAAAGGGGCGATTGCCAGAGCTACTACAGAGAGAATAGCGAGGAAAGTATTGTCTATGCTATTTAAGCGAGCCATACGTGTCGGGTCACGTGTAAGAGAAGAGACTGAAGTTGGATCTCGCAACATTTCGATTGGGTCGGTTGTAGTCCAAGCAATCGATAACGAGTTCTCGACTCTAAGAGACAGATCTATCCTTCTCGTTGGAACCGGCAAAATGATTCGTCTCGTGGCCTCTAACTTAAGGGACAAAGGTATCAGGCGGATAGTTGTAACAGGGAAAAGTTTAGAGAGAACAAAGAGTATCTCTGATCGCCTCGGAGGCGAGGCTGCTGCACAGGGTTCGATCGACCAGGTCTTACCAGGGGTGGATATTGTTATTACTGCAACGACTTCTATTAGTCCCATTATTAGCGTAGAGCAAGTTAAGGAGGCGATCTCAAACCGAAATAATGGCCTTCTCCTAATAGATCTTGCAGTTCCTAGAAATATCGACCATAGAGTCGGCGCATTAGAGGGAGCTCATTTGTATAATATTGACGATCTGAGGCCAGATCTAGTTACAGTGTCAGACGAGAGTAGGATTAGCCAGATAATTCAAGAAGAGGCTACAAGTTTTCAAAGATGGAAATACTCCTTGAAAGCGGAACCGATCATACGCGCTCTGAGGGAGGATAGTGAGCTCCTAAGACTTAAGGAAACATCGCGAGCGTTGAGGCTCCTAAACCTTTCGAAGGAACAACAGGTTGTTATCAATAACCTGACAAGGAAAATTGTTAACTCGATATTGCATAGCCCGACGGTTAGATTAAGAAAATACGCTGCGGATAAAGAAAGCAATATCCATTTAGAGACTGCTAAAGAGTTATTCCGTCTGAGGGATGAGAACAACGACGGAGGTACTTAAGATTGGGACTCGGAAGAGCCCGCTAGCGATGGCGCAGACTCAATATGTAATTAATGCGTTGTCTTCGAAACGTACAGAATTATTATTCAAAATTATACCCATTCAGACGGAGGGTGATAGCGGCACATCGTCCCTAGAGTCCTCGCAGGGTTACAAATCTGCATTTACTGGGACTATCGAACATCAGCTTCTGGACGGCAAAATTGATGTCGCAGTTCATAGTTTAAAGGATCTCCCTGACGATGATACTGCTGGACTGACCATCGGGTCTATCCCCCAAAGAGTAGATGCAAGGGATGTCTTTATTTCAGAGACGGTAGACCGAATTTCTGACCTCCCCCCCAATGCGATAGTTGGGACAAGCAGTATTCGTAGAAAAGCACAGTTGCAAGCTAGAAATCCAGATATTCGGATTAAAGATATTCGAGGAAATGTAGAAACTAGGATTAAGAAAATCGGATCTGGCTACGATGGGATTATCTTAGCCGCAGCCGGACTGATAAGACTAAACCTGCAAACGAAGATTAAGGAATTTCTTCCGGTCGATTTTATGCTTCCGTCTTCTGGCCAGGGCGCGTTGGCTGTTCAGATTAGGAGCGACGATGAAGAAATCGGAAGGATAGTAAAGACGATCGAAAACGTAAACGACCGCATTACTACCTCAGCAGAAAGATCATTCTCGAGGAGGCTTGGAGGAGATTGTGATATCCCTCTTGCTGCCTATGCTGAGATAATTAGCGGGTCCTTAATTTTAACTGGGCTAATTGCTAGTAGAGAAGGCGATCGGATCATCAAGGATCAAATTGAGAGTACATTATCGGCTCCCGAGGAGCTTGGAGTCACGCTAGCTGAAAGAATTCTAAAAAAAGGAGGTAGGCAGTTGTTGGAAGTGAATCGGAATTGAAGGAACAGTTGGTGATAGAAGAAAAACCCTTGAAAGGAAGAAGGGTTATTCTTACTAGATCTAAGAAAGATCTCGTTAGCATGGGCTTGAAGTTAAGAAAGCTGGGAGCAATTACTATCGAAATTCCTAGTCTTCGTTTCGTCCGATCTAGTCGCTCAGAGATGGATGAGCTGGCGCAAAAAATAGGTAGTTTTGACTGGATTGTCTTTACTAGTGTAAATGCGGTTCAATTTTTCCTAGAGAGGATGAAATCTGAAATTATCGCATCCTTTACAAATATTGGTATAAAGATCGCGGCCACTGGACCGGCTACAGCAGGCCTCCTGGTAAGGAATGGGGTTAGGGTGGATTTCATTCCTGAAGAGTTCCTCACAGCACAAATAGGAGAGAAGCTCCCCGAGGTAAAGGGGAAACAGATTCTGTTGCCAAGATCAAACCTCGCGGACAAAAGATTAGCTTTCACACTGAAGAAACGTGGGGCTATTGTTTCAGAAATCACAGCGTATCGGACGGTGATGCCTCAGAGTCGTATTCCTTCACTTTCGAATATTGTAGATGGGGATTTCATCCTGTTCGCCAGTGCGTCATCAGTCCATAATTTTGTTAAGTTAATTGGCACGAGGAAGCAGGAGAGTCTCCGCAGAGTTATCTCTGCGGTATGTATTGGCCCTGTTACAGCTGAGGTAGCACAAAGATATGGATTCCGTGTGAAGACAATAGCTAAGACGCACACGATCGACGGTTTGGTGACTGACCTGATCCGAAGCATATCAGCAGCCTAATTTGAAGAACCATCTTGCCAGACAAATTCAAACTTACTTACAGAGCTAGGCGAACAAGATCCACGAGATCATTAAGAAGACTTGTGAGGGAAGTCCATCTAGTTCCGGATGACTTTGTCGCCCCCTTGTTTATTCGCGGGGACACTATTTCAGAATCAATTTCATCGATGCCGGGTATCAGGCGCTATACAACTTCAGAGGTAGCCGATAAGGCAAGAGAGATTTTTCGGCTGGGTATTCCTGCAGTATTACTCTTTGGCGTACCAAGGAGTAAGGACACAGTAGGATCGGGTGCGTCTAGAGCTGATGGGGTAGTACAGCAGGGCGTGAAGAACATCAAGAAGAAGATTCCGGAGTTAACCATTATGTCTGATGTTTGTCTTTGCAGCTACACAGATCATGGGCACTGTGGTATAATATCGGACGGGAAAGTAGATAACGACAGGACGCTCCAGAGTTTGAGCAAGATAGCCATCTCACACGCAGAAGCTGGAGTAGACATCATTGCACCAAGTGCAATGATGGATGGACAAGTCGGGGCGTTAAGGGAAGCCCTAGACGACGCTGGATTTAGAGATACGGGCATAATGGGATACTCAGCAAAGATCTCATCGGCGCTTTATGATCCGTTTAGGGAAGCGGCTAGTTCATCTCCGCGTTTTGGAGATAGGAATGGATATCAGATGGATTTATCAAATGCTATGGAGGCCATGAGAGAGATCAGGTTAGATATTAAGGAAGGTGCAGATATTGTCATGATCAAGCCTGCGCTTTTTTACTTAGATCTCATTGCCAAGGCTAAGAGTTTATTCGATCGTCCGATTGCGGCATTTAGCGTTGGCGGGGAATATTCTATGATCAAGACAATGAGTAGTCAGGGTCTCCTCGAAGAAAGAAAGATGATGTTTGAGCTCCTTTATGCAATAAAGAGGGCAGGGGCAGACATAATTATAACATATTTCGCGGAAGAAGTTGCTAGAATATTGAGCAAGGAGAAGACGCACCGTGGCTAATCTACAGCGTCGTGAGACAAAAAAAGATAGTCAGCGATCATATCACAAGTATACCTTCTTCAAAGTCGACAAAGCATGGCGCAGTCTATCAAAATCTAAGAAGGAAAGTACAAAGACGGAATTTGTGAATGTTATTAATGATTTCTCGCAAAGACTCGCCATTAGGTGCTTCTCCTTAGTGGGGATAAGGGGTGATACCGACTTCATGATTTGGTCAGTAACAACTAAGATCGAATATATTCATCAACTAGGATGTAATATTCTAGGCACAAATATGGCAAGATACGTGGACATCCCGTATTCTTATCTGGCGATGTCGAAACCGTCCCCTTACTTCAAGAGCTCTCCAATAGATTCTAAAGTTGAAGGCAAGTCTAAGTTCGTTTTTGTTTATCCATTCACTAAGAAGAAAGAGTGGTATAGGTTACCTCTTGAGAAAAGAATCAAAATTATGCGAGAACATTCTCGAATAGGGTTAAAGTATCCTGTAAAGATCCATACTGGTTACTCCTTTGGGATAGATGATCAAGAGTTTATGTTGGCTTTTGAAGCAGATGATCCGATTCACTTCTTAGACCTGGTCGAAGACCTTAGGCGTAGTGAAGCTAGCAGTTACACACTCTTAGAGACCCCGATCTTTACTTGCCTCGCTAAAGATGCAAAAGGGATGATGGACGCTCTAGGTTAGGGGATATTAGTTAGAATGGTAGTTCAGACACAGTTCTCTAAAAAAACACCTGTGGGTTAGCTAAATTCGAAATTTCATAAAGATAGATCCGTTCTAACATTTGAACACTAATCGCTCGTGACCTGATCATACCGGAAATACATTTACATGGTTCCCAATCAGTCTAATCATATTGGCAGGAACTAGTTCCACGAATCCCAGGTCAGTTAAGCTCTTCAAAAAGGCCCAGAGATACCTAGTTGGAGGAGTTAATAGTCCAGTTAGGGCATACAAGTCAGTCGGCGGAACGCCTTTGGTTATAGCGAGAGCTAAGGGATCACAAATAGTAGATGTAGATGGAAACGAGTACATTGATTATGTAGGGTCCTGGGGAGCTCTCATTTTGGGATCTGCTGAGCCCACAGTTGTAGAAGAAGTAAGGAGAGCAGTAGAATCAGGAACAAGCTTTGGTGCCCTCTGTGAGGCTGAAATTGAGCTTGCGGAAACGATCAAGAATTCAATGCCTTCTTTGGAAATGATCAGATTCGTAAATTCAGGAACAGAAGCATGCATGTCTGCAACTCGTCTTGCAAGAGCATTTACAAAGAGGAAGAAAATTTTGAAATTTGAAGGAGCATATCACGGACATGCTGATCTCTTTCTTTCCCAATCTGGGTCCGGGATGGCATCTTTAGGGCTACCAAAGTCGGATGGTGTGCCACGAGCTGTGGTTAGAGATACATTAACCGCTGGATATAATGATCTAATGGAAGTAAGAAGGATGTTCAAAATGCACGAAATAGCGGCAGTGATTGTCGAGCCTATTTCAGGTAATATGGGCGTCATCCCTCCCGATAAGGGCTTTCTCCATGAACTAAGAGATCTAACCGAAAGGAACGGTTCAATACTCGTATTTGATGAAGTTATTACAGGCTTTCGAGTTTCAAAGGGGGGGGCTCAGGAACTCTATGGAATTATTCCGGATCTAACCTGTCTCGGCAAGATCATTGGGGGGGGATTCCCAGTCGGTGCTTTCGGTGGTAGAGAGGATATCATGAAATTGTTGGCCCCCATCGGACGAGTTTATCAAGCAGGGACTCTCTCTGGAAACCCCGTAACAATGAAGGCTGGGCTCGCAACCCTTCATCGTTTAGATAAGGGCACATACTCGAGGTTAGAGAGAAAGGCTTCCCACTTAGGAAGCTCGTTGGGTCGCCTATCTCACCGAGTTAAAGTAAATAGAGTGGGATCCATGTTGAGCATCCATTTCACCGACAAAATAGTAACTAACTATCCTTCGGCTTCTTCCTGCGACAAAGATCTATATGCGCGGTACTTCCATCATATGCAAAGCCGAGGAGTTTACCTTCCCCCATCCCATATGGAAGCTTTCTTCGTCTCCGATGCCCATTCTATGAAAGATATTGACCATACGATTATGAGTGCGGACTCTGCCCTCAATTCATTCTATCGTAACTGATGAGTTATATGATGAAAGACATCTTCTTGAAAGCCTGCAACAAAGAGAATTATGACCAAATTCCGGTTTGGTTTATGAGACAAGCGGGTCGATATATGGCGAGTTATAGGAAGCTCCGAGAAAAATATGACTTTATGCAGATAGCTAAAACGCCGCAGCTCTCTTCTCAAGTGGCCTTATCTGCTGTCAAAGAATTGGGGGTGGATGCAGCCATTATCTTTTCCGATTTGATCCTCCCGGTTGAGGCAATGGGAGCTAAAGTTAGGATCGAGGAAAGACGCGGTCCGATAGTCGAACACGTTGTTCGGAGTATGAGGGATGTTGAATCGCTTCGCGTCGTTGATCCTTCTAAAGAGCTTAACTGTGTCTTAGAGGGAATCGATTTAACATTGGGAGGTCTCGAGGAGGGAATCCCCCTTATCGGCTTTTCAGGTGCACCATTCACGTTAGCCACATATCTCGTGGAAGGAACCCATACTAGAGATCTAACGAATGTTAAGAGACTTATGTATGAAAATCCAGATGTCTGGCATGAGCTGATGGGTAAGCTTACGGAAATGACTGTAGCAAACCTTAGATCACAGATCCAGGCTGGCGTACATGCGGTTCAACTATTCGATACGTGGGCCGAATGTCTGAGTCCGACTGATTACAAGGAATATGTTTTCGAGTATTCCAGAAAGGTTTTTCGTGGAATTGAGGGTGAGAGAGTTCCTCGATTACATTATGCGAGAGGAGGGGCTAACTTGCTCAAATTATTACACGAGACAGGGGGAGATATCTTGAGCGTCGATTGGCGAACGGACATCGATGAAGTATGGAAGTTATTAGGTAATGGGGTAGCAGTCCAGGGTAATCTAGAGCCGGCCGTACTCTTTTCGTCTATACCTAATATTGAAGCCAGAGTGAGTGACATTCTTAGAATTGCTGAGGGCAGAGCAGGATATATCTTCAACCTAGGCGGTGGGATTCTTCCAGAAACGCCAGTCGAAAATGTGAAGCACGTGGTTGACTACGTACACAATTGGAGGCGATCTAGCTAAATATGACGAAAAACACAGACATGATCCCTTGTCAAATATTTCCTCGATACATCTTTGATAGTACCGGATTCATAAGTGAATCGGGGAGGCTTGTCATAGGTTCACCATGCTCCCCATGCGAGAAATTAAGTTGCAAGGGTTATCGGAAGATGGCTTTGGATTACGAGGGAGCATACCACCTTACTTTACAAAGGGGTCTTCCCATTTCTGGATAACCTCTAAGACCTCGGGTCGAACCAACTTGAGTGCGGAATCGCCCTTTTTCTGGAGGACATCTCTCAGCAACGTTCCGCTGAAATTCGATCTTGTATCTTCTCCATGCGGACAAGTCTTTTCGGTCGCAACGGAAGCACACTTACTGCAGTAGAAAAATGCGAAAAAAAACAAGGGAAGAATACCTAGGTCGGTGTAATCCTGAAATATTTTATGGGAATCATATGGATCGTAAAAGTTACCGACTCCAGCATGATCACGGCCAACGATAAAATGAGTGCAGCCGAAATTCTTTCTGACAATTGCATGAAAGATGGCTTCCCGAGGCCCGGCATATCTCATTTCTGTATGAAGAGTGCCCAATAATACACGATCTCGTGGAAAGTAAAAGTTCACCAATACATCGTATGTCCCTAGTATGACGTCATCTCGAAAATCTCCACTCTTTTTCTTCCCGATTACAGGGTTAATGAATAGACCGTCGGTGAAGTTAAGTGCGGTCTTCTGTACATACTCGTGTCCCAGATGAGGAACATTTCTAGTTTGAAATCCAACTATCGTCTCCCACCCTCGCTTCTCAAAGACATCTCGAGTATCAACTGGATCTAATCCATATTGACTGTCTTTGTTCGACCCTTCTTTCACTAACTCTATCTTTCCACCCAAGAAGACATCATTCGCAGTGAAAGTCCGTTGAACCCCTGGATGACTCGGATCATCCGTTAAGAAGATACCTTTAGCAAGCTCTCGTTTGTTCATGGTAAAACGCTCCTCGACATTCATTATTGCGAGACCATCACCGCCTTCTTCGGTGATAACGATGTCCTTACTACGATAGGCATCATCCGCCACATCTTCATTCACATCTAGAAGGATTGGAAGAGTCCATGGCAACCAGTTTGAGAGCCTGCCGTCCTTTAGGATACTTTTAAGATCCTCTTCCCCATTGAATCCTTCCAGTGGACTAAAGACGCCGGTAGCGATGTTCTCTATATCCCGCATCTTATCGTTTTGGACAGAAATCCTAGGGTAACTTCTGAATTCATTTAGCGGTTCGCCGGAACTATCAGTCCTTATCCGGTTAACCAATTTTCCGCCGTGAGGTCTGATCATCCTATGCGGAAACGCCTGAATAATTATCTAGCGATTTATAGTGATTAATCTTTCTTCCCGGCAACACTATGGATTCCACATTCTTTGTCGATGCCAAGCTCCCACCACCACCTTCCGGCACGAGGATCTTCCTCTGGCTTAACCGCACGAGTGCACGGAGCACATCCAAGGCTAGGGTACCCTTGGTCATGTAATTTGTTGTAAGGTACTTGATGTGCATCAACATATCCCTTGACTTTTTCCGAGTTCCAATCCGCTAATGGATTTATCTTCACAATATCACCATGATCTGCATCCAATTCTACCTTATTGATACCTGTCCTACTTTGAACCTGATCCCGCCTCAACCCTGTTATCCAAGCGTCGGATCCACTGAGTGCTCGACGTAAGGGTTCTACCTTCCGGATTCCACAACATAATTTCCGGAAGTCTACACTCTTGTAGAATAGGTTCAATCCATTATCCCGTACCATTTTTTCAACAGATGTTGTATCAGGAAAGTAGACTTCTATATCGAGGTCATATTTTTCTCTAACTGCATCCATAACGTCATAGGTTTCTTGCGGGAGGCGACCGGTATCAAGAGTTACGATTTTTACATCAGTTTTTATTCTGCTTATCATGTCGATTAGCACCACATCTTCTAGACCAAAACTCGAGGAGAGTACTAATTTCGGAAATCTGTTGACGGCCCACTCTAATACAGCTTCGGGCGCTTTCGTTTCCAGCTCCGCTGCTATCTTTGTCACTTCAGTTTCTTCCATTTTCGTGCGAATTGATTCCATTGCTCTTAGCCCTTAATGAGTAGAATTATTGCGGTAATAAATAGTATCACTCCTAAAATTATCCTGATGTATTTTATAGGTAGTTTATGGCCTATCCTGCTCCCTACATAGACACCAGGTATAGATCCGGTCATAAGTAATGCCAGTAAAGGTAAAGCAACACCGCCAAGGCTAAGGTATACGAGACCAGTTATTCCGGTTATGACTGCGGCGAATAACAT
The DNA here is from genome assembly GCA_027297425.1 of Nitrososphaerota archaeon. Classification (GTDB taxonomy): domain Archaea; phylum Thermoproteota; class Nitrososphaeria; order Nitrososphaerales; family JAPUIC01; genus JAPUIC01. The sequence goes on from JAPUIC010000067.1 coordinate 9,400, forward strand.
ATCAGTCCCTATTAATTTGGTGGGTATCAGATTGTAGCTGAAGAGCAAAAATGGTAGTAACAGAGTCCCACTCCCTACAGATGTTATGCTAACTAGGAATCCGATGAGAGCCCCAACGATGACAGTGATCATATTTCGCCTAGGGCCTAAAATATCAGTAATCTTGTGACTAACGCCACTCGTTCGTCCAGTGGCCTGATATAATATCAAGATCGCGGATGGAATTAAAATTAATCCCAAACTTTGATTTATGAACGAGTCTATCTGAATTCCAATGTCAAAGGCCGCTTCGGTAACCAAGATGATACCCAATGCAGAGGCAGGAATTCCGCCAATTAACAGATACTTCACTATCTGAAAGTC
>JAPUIC010000068.1 GCA_027297425.1 Nitrososphaerota archaeon
TCTTATGGGCAGTAGTCGCAATTCCACTGTTCATTAATGCGTTCAGGATGCTGACCAACTGATCTCCGCAATTCCTTTATCCTACAATTTTATGCTTTTAGTACCTCATCTCGTAATGTAGTAACGGATCATCTTTCAGCAAGGCTTAAGCTCTTCCGCGTTTATGGACGGGGAATGGGAGCCTTACCTGAGCGAGACGAGAAAGGCGTCAGGGAAAAGAGGGCTGAAGCATACTTAGCTCAATATTGTAGCGTAAGGAATATCCTCTCCCAGATCCTTCCTATCCTTCTTGTTACATTAACCGGATCTTTGATCGCTGGATTACTTCTTAGCGGAATGATCGATACGTTAACTGCGCTTCCAGGACTCCTGATAATGATCCCTGCAGTTATGGATACCCGGGGGAGCATCTATGCTTCATTAGGTTCTAGAATTGGATCAGGCTTGCACCTTGGGTTTGTAGAGCCCTCCTTTAGGAAAAATCCACATCTTCTCAATGCTATACTAGGTTCTCTGATAAACGCGTTAATCATATCTACTTTTATTGCGATTCTAGCCTTCGGTTTCCTGACCTACCTCGGACTGCCAGTAATTCCGATATACTCGCTGATAGCTATCGCCATAATTGCAGGCATTCTCAGCGGAACTATACTAACTATCGTCGTACTCGTAGCTAGCATTGCTGGTTACAATCGCGGAATTGACCCGGACAACCTCTCGGGACCTGTTGTTTCGGTCTTTGGTGATATGATCAGCATTCTGATGCTTTTGCTAACTGCACAGTTTGTTCTTGGGGTGCTTTAATGGCTAGTCAAAGTAAGGTTATGATTGGCTGGAGAGCCGTTACAATTGTTAGAGTCATGGGGCCATTACTGATGATCCTTGCTTTTGTCGGTATGTTCTCTGGCTTAATATTAACGACTGGACAGGAATTATTGTTCAAATCTCCAGCATTATTCATACTCGTGCCTGCAGTCGTAGGTCTAGGCGGTAATCTAGGCGCAATAATAGGATCTCGTGTATCGACCGCGCTTCACCTCGGAATAATAGAGCCGAGTTTAAGCAATATAGCTCTTAGAAACAACATAATCTCATCGCTAATCGCAGGCGGAGTTATGTTCATAATTCTGGGTATCGTTGCAGGTGTTCTTGCATCTTTCTTGTCCTTAAAAGGTCCCAGTATGATTGAGATATTCCTTATCTCAACTATATCCGGGGTATTTCTGGTCCTTTTTGTGGTAATCATTTCCGTTGCCGCAGCTTTCTTTTCTTATCGACGAGGCCTAGACCCAGATGATGTAGTGATCCCTGTCGTCACTAGCTTCAGTGACCTCGCAGGAATAGCCTTTCTCATGGGAATAGTAGTACTAATATTGGGGTAGAACACTACGAATGAAGTATATGCAATCTGCCTCCAAGGCTAGGAGGAACAAACAAAGACGCTTTAATCTTAAGGAAGTGCTCGGTGAGACAAGGGATACCCTTGGTCTTATGTTAGATTTAGCATATTCTACCATCTTGTTCGAGGAAGATCACTTCGGCCAAGAAGTGATGGAGCTTGAAGAGAGGATGAGTGAGCTCATCTTTACAGCAAGGAGCGCAGTCATGTTAGGTGCTAAAGGCGCAGATGAGATAGCTGCATTGACTGGAGTTCTGAAGATAGTTAGTGCAGCCGAAAAGATAGGTGATTCAGCGAGTGACATAGCAGAGATTCGCCTAGTAGGGATTGGACTGCCTAAACGGTTCATAAAGACGCTCCATTTAATGGAAGATACTCTGGCGAGAGTAACCCTCTCAGAGGAGTCCGAGGTAATCGGCACGAGTATTGCGTCTATCGAGTCGAAGACGGGGATGACCGTTGTTGCACTGAGGAGTGGCAGCAAGTGGAGTATCAATCCTGACAATGAAGAACTATTGAAAGCGGGAGATCGGCTAATCGTAAACGGGTCTTTCGAATCTCTTGAGGAGTTCCAAAGCGTAACCACGAATAAAGCGAATGCTATTCCAGATGTCCGAGAACTCGAAGAACCACCCATGCATAGACAGATAAGAAAAACGATCGTAGAAATGAAGAATCTTTCTGAGCTATCGATAGACCTAGCATATTCATCAATTTTATTTGCCAGTCAGGATATAGCTAACGAAGTATCTAATATCGAAGCCAAATTGGACGAACTTCGTATCGAGTTGGAACACCTTGTACTCACTTATGCAAAAGAGGTACAGGAAGTCGACCAGCTCCGTGGACTTTTGCGGCTTGGAACATCGTCTGAAATGATCTCTGATGCCAGCAATGAGATTGCTGAAGTTGTCCTTAGCGACATAGAACTACATCCAATATTACAGTATGCTATGAGCGAAGGGGAAGAGGTGATAATTAAGGTAGAGATTAGCAAGGGAAGTATTTTAGAAGGGAAGTCCTTCTCTGAATCCTATGCAGAGCAAGAGACAGGGATGCAGGTCATCGCTCTAAAGAAGAAGAGTGAGGGTCGGTGGATATACCATCCTAAAGGAGATCTCGTATTTGAGAGTGGAGATGTCATGATAGCTAAAGGTCGAAAGGAAGGAGAGCGGATGTTCCTCCAACTCGCAGCAGCTGCAGAATAATCTAAAATTTACACTCTTGTCAAGTCATATGAATCCTATTTTTATTAGGATTTAGGACTAATATTTCACAGAATGGTCTTCTCAGGCATTAGGGACGGTAATGGAATTATAGAAGTTGGTACAACCGAGGTTAGGAAACTCGATAAATATTTCCAGAGATTATTACAGGAAATCGACGAGCTAGACAAGGTCTGCGATAGGATATTCGTCTGTTTTCCGGATACAGAAGGCGCTTCAAAATTCAGAACAATTTATGAAGATAGTGGCGCAGAACTGAGTGAACATGATTTCAGAAATGATAATGAAGTTATCATTAAATTCGCAATGAAATAATCGAGTTCTATCGTTTTTCCGTTCCATCGATTCTTCTTATCGTACTCTTATTGACATCAAGGCCAGCCCATACTATCTCATAGCCTATCTCTTCAAGAATCGCATTAGCATTCTCGAGCCCCACAGTTTCTATCTGAACAACGGCATCATTAAAGCTCGGCTCAACGAGCCCATCGATCAAGACTTTCACTTCCTGAAGTTTACTTTCGCTGATGAAATGATCGCCTACTAGAGTATACCCTTTGATTTTTACGTCTTTGGTAACAATTTTGACTGAATTAATATCGACTTTATACTGATTAGAAATGTCAACAAGGCTTACTATATCTCCTTGAAGAATGAGTGGTTTCTCGGTAAGAGTTTGGATGTTACCTTGAAGGTTAACACCCTCTCGGTTTTTTAGATGATCTAAGATGGGTTTTATCGGAACCGTCTTGGAATAGTAAAATACGTGGCCCTCAACTCTCTGAACTCTAGAGCAGGCGAGTTTCTCATCCACCGCCACTATCATATCCACATCTTTTAGCTTCGATAGTTTCGCGAGTTTTCGCTCTAGATAACCTGGCGTCCAAAAACCTACTATCTCTAGATATACCTTAATTCCGGCTTTTTCGAAGGAGAAATCGGGGATAATTACGGTACTCCCGGCAGGTAGTGGTTCGGGTTCTCGCTTTAGTTCCCATCCTGAGTCATAAGCATTAAAACGTCTAGAAAAATTCGCCTCGACCGAGCTATCAAATTCTAAAGATTGAGGTGCCAATTCTCCGACTAAACGCTCCTTTGAAGTTTCACTATCCAGATTAAAACCATAGGTCTTTCGTGTAGATTTCTGCATCACTTCTGCTCTAATCGTCCAGGTGTCCGTACGTACAATAGAAGGGATTAGGTTAGCGAGAGAGCTTCCATACTTGTCAGTCATCTTGAATAGTGATACCGGACCATCTACAGATACCCAGATCCTTTCATCTTCCCGTTCAACAGAATATATTAGCGATAGAAATTTGATCAGTCTAAAGATCTTGCTCCAGTTCCCTGAAGTGGTAAACGAGAGCCTTAGAGATCGTAA
>JAPUIC010000069.1 GCA_027297425.1 Nitrososphaerota archaeon
TTTTCTCCTCAAAGACAGGATCAACATAATGAAAACTGCCTACTTTGACGTTCTTCTCGAAAACAAGACTGAAGATTGGTTCGATACCACTGCTACAACCAGCTATCATGGAAATACTACCGGTTGGGGCGATTATAGTTGTATATCCGTTCCGGATACCATGCTTCTTTATTTCTTCCGATAGGGCAGTCCAGTCAAAGTGCCAACTATCTTTGTCTTCAAAGCCTTTGAATGGAAGTCTACCATTAACGTAAAAGCTGCCCTCAAACATCGGCATTGGTCCCCTCTCTTTAGCTAGTTCAATAGACTCAACCTTAGAATGATAATTAATGAACTCCATTAAGACTTCCATGAAAGACCTCGCTTCTTCAGTGTTATATGGGAGTTCCAGCTCGAAGAGGAGATCTGCTAATCCCATAATACCTAGGCCAATCTTTCGAGTCCGCAGTGTCATGTACTCTATTTCTGGGATTGGATATCGGTTGATATCGATGATTTGATCCAAAAACCTCGTCGTTTTCCTTACAGTGTCTTTCAAACGATCCCAATCCACGACAGTCTTGCCACTAGCATCAAGTGTGCAATGAGCCCATACATTGATGCTACCCAGATTGCAGGATTCGTTAGGGTATAGTAGAACCTCTCCACAAGGATTTGTGGTCACAATTGGGCCAAGACTTTGTAGAAATGGATTATATCGGTTTACGTGATCATAAAAAATTACGCCAGGCTCAGCGCTCTCCCAAGCTTGATAGGTAATCATGTCGAATAACATCCTTGGGTTGACTTTTTTAACGACTTTACCGTTCCTCGGGTTTATGAGTGGAAATGGTTCGTTCTTCTGATAATACTTCCAGAATTCTGGGGTAATTAAAACGGATATGTTGAAATTTGTTAGAGACTGGTTACCTTCTTTGGACTTTATGAATTTCTCTATATCTGGGTGATTTATGTCGAGAACCCCCATATTAGCTCCACGTCGTATACCGCCTTGCTTGATGACGTCAGTCATGGTGTCGAATAGGGTCATGAAGCTAAGAGGTCCAGAGGCAACACCGGAGGTCGTTGAGACAAAGTCTCCCTCTGGTCTCAATTTCGAGAAATTATATCCCATACCACCTCCAGCCTTAAAGACCATAGCTGTATTCTTTAGAGTGGTCATTATGCTTTCCATGCTATCGTCTATTCCCAAGACAAAGCAAGCCGAACCCATTCCAAGATGACTTCCGAAGTTAGCTATGGCTGGAGTATTAGGCAGGAACCGTTTGGAAGTCATTAGTTCCATGAAACTCATTATCTCGCTTTCGAGGTGGTCAAAGTTCCCAGAGCTAAGTAGTTTCAAAACTACCTTCCACTCTGCTTTCATCTTACCATCTCTGTTTAATCGATCATAAGTTCGCTTTAGGGCATCGAGATGGAATTCGTTCAGGGTATACTTCCCCAAAGAAATAATTTCTTTAAACCTCTGGGGCTCAAATTCCTCTAAAGCTTGCGAGGGTCCAGAGTCCTTCCTAAATACAGCCGAGTCATAAAGAATCTCCGGAAGAATAACATGAATAGCTACTCTCTCGAAGAGTTGTTTTGGTCCTTCCTTTAGCTTACCGCTTTCATCTTTGACCAGATATCTTGCCTTTAACACCCTCAGTGCATTCACGTCGAATGCCTTGTCTACTTCATCAATATCGTCCTTGCCTAATAGGGCTTGTTTTTCTGCCCGTATTTCAGCTCTTTTTTGTCTATATAGTATGTATGCTTTAGCGATACGTGCATGACCCTTCTCGATCAATACTAACTCTACGCTATCCTGGATTTCCTCAACGGTAGGAGGTTTTGAGGGTGTATGATCCGCTTCTATCGAATCAACTACTTGCTGTGCTAGTCGCTCCGCTTCCGACCGGTCTTTTCCACCAACCGATTGTGAAGCCTTCCATATAGCCTCCAGCACCTTCTTGGAATCGAATGCAACTAGTCTCTCATCTCTTTTCTTCACGACGGTAACATTTGACGCGTTCGTATTCACAATCTCTGAATCCATCTAACCACCTAACTGATCCGTCAGTATTCTATATTGAACTTGGAATAACATTCTAGTGATACACAACCATCATAATCCCTTTTAATATACCCAGTGTAATTAAAATTAACCATTTTTTGATGCCATATTAGGTTGCCTCGTTAACCATATTTTCTAGCTCAAAAAGTTTTAACCTAAATCCTAGAAAACAAAAATAGGCTATACTTCTGGAGGCATTTACTAGTTTAGTCATGCGACATCACCGGCCAGTAATGTGGATTTACAGGCAGTACATTTGGTCGTCTCAATTGGTAATCTTTTCCCACAATTCCGACAAACCACCGTAAGCCTTTCGAGTTTGATAAACTCTTTCAATTTCATTGTTTCGTCTATGATCGCTGTTAGAGACTCGATAGTAAAGTCTTGGCTTAGCTCAACCAATGCAACACCGCCCGCATTAATGATAGATGAATATTTGCTGAGTAGTTCAATTACCTTTGGGTCTAGATCACTACCTTTTGAAGTGGGTACATCAGAATAACCTGCAACTCCATGCAAATTCACTTTAGCTCTTCCATACTTCTCGACATCGAGCGACGCGAGTCTAGCAGAACCGTCATCTTTCACCATTGCGATATATGCTCGCTCCTCCGGATTATTTGGTTTTTCCGTGGCAACCTTAATCGCTGTGGATAGTACTTTTTCAGCAAGTTCTAATCGTGCATTACTCGTGGTCTTATCACCCAGAAGGGCGGTGAGAGCTTCCTCGAGACCAACTAGATTGATGATCAACGGCATATTATTTGTTGATACAATGGATGAATTGGCAGCCAGAGTAGGAAGTAAACCATTCTTGACAGATTCCGCTATCAACTTCTTTCTTGTTGTGAGGGCGCTTAGTGCTAACTGTAGTATCAATGCAAGTTTTGCTTTAAAATAAGTATCATCAGTCCCCGATTCATAGGCCAGACGAGGCAGATTCACCGATAAGCCACCCAACATAGCCAAACCATGTAAAGAAACACCATGTGTAGTTTGCATTGTCAATCCTGAAAACGCTCGCTCAACCTTAGTATTACTGGTGATGGCTATGGGCGTTCCTGAATTAATCAGCTTCAATAACGAGGAAATAACTTCCTTAGAATAGTCCTGCCGCTCAATTCCCAAAATTAGTTTGAAAACGGGAAACGGTGTGAGACTCACGTAATATGTGTACGCATTTAGTATACCTTGAAGAATCATCTGGGTCCGTTTTTTATCTGCGTGTCCTGAAGTTAAGACAATGGAAATTAGAGGTTTGCCTGCGCTATTTGTTGAACTACCACTTTCAAGGAATAACGAACGGCTTACAGTTTCAATCGCATCCTTGGTCAAGTTCGGAATCAGTTTGTAAATAAAGTCGAGGAAGTTAAAGAAGCAGAGTTCGTCATTGGTTTCTCTGGTTAATAGGCTCGATAGTGCAACAAAAGCGGATATGCCATCGTTTGGGGTTTTAGGTGGCGGTATTCTAGGAACAGATATCATTTTTCCACCAAGAATAATGCCGTCAGATAGTAGAGCATCCAAATCTGCGAATAACACGTCTGGCTTTAGTCCCCAGCCACCAGTATTAGAAATATGAAGATCGCCCCCGATGTGAGCATCAGATACATCTCGTGGTAGCTGAGTAAGGATTAGATATTCAGAAAATACCGCATCTGACGTCTTGGCGAGCAGTGCGTCCACGCCTGAAGAAGCTCTCGAGACGGAAGAGAATAACTCTGTTACGTCACTTACCGGCATGCCTAATCGAGTTAGTTTATGCCTGTATTCCTCATAGCCATGTTCTATGAGTATTGAATTAACTAATTCTCTGATGAGAGGCCCCGTGAGATATGCAGTTTGAAATTTCTGTAGACGAGCCTCTGCCTCATTCGTGACCTTTTGTGCTTCTTCCAGAGGCATTCCAGCTTCTCGAACCAGAGATCGTAGGATTCTATCTGACGAAAATTCTTCCATGCTCTGCTTAGAGCTACGGACATATATTTTCCCACCTTCCAGGAGAGATTGCTCCTCGATCTGTCGAGTAAGATTTAGGATAAGTCGCCCCAAATTGGTAACTTGGTATTTTCGCTCCGCTCGGTTGAGCGAAACCAACATTTGTTTTACCAATTTTCGTAGATGGTATGCAAATTTTCCTGATTCCTTTTTAGATTTAAACCCCGCATAGGTCTTGAGCTCGGAGTAACTTAACGGACCTTTAGTATTTAGAATACGTAGGATCTCGAGTCGATTAGGTGAGGCGATGACAGAGTATATTCTTCTGGATCGATTTGTATCGCTAAAGCTCAAAACTTATTCACTGCCATATAATGGGCTAGTTTTATACTTACTTCCATTTACGTAAATGATAGAATATTGATATATCTGACCTAGATATTTACTGCGAATGTCAAATTTGGAGGTAGGGAGGCTACCCAACAGGTCTACGGTTCAAACAAGTATCAGTGAGATAGTCTTCAGCAGATACTCTAAACTGCTCGACTGGTTCAGGAACGAGAAAAGTGTGATAATAGCGCTTTCTGGTGGGGTGGACAGCTCGGTGGTCGCTGCGGCTGCATTCGCATCGTTAGGAAAGTCAGCTCTTGCCGTTACAACAAACTCCTCAACATTTACGGATTCGGAGTTAACAGACGCAAAGACTTTGGTAAAACTAATTGGGATTAGACACCTAGTTGTAGAGTATGATGAACTAGACAATCCGGATTTTATCAACAACTCAACTCAACGGTGCTATTTTTGTAGGGAGGAACTCGTAAAGGTATTGACTAAGGTCGCGACTGATGAATCTATCAGTGCTATCGTGGATGGAACGAATAGCGACGATCTTAATGACCATCGTCCCGGAATGCTGGCGCTCCGAGAGGGGGGAGTTCGAAGTCCGTTAGTCGAATGTGGTATTGGAAAGGCTGATGTGAGGACGATTGCAAGAGCCTTAGGGCTCCCCAATGCCGATAAACCATCAAACGCATGTTTAGCATCTAGATTTCCGTATGGGCAGATCATAACTCGAGATAAGATGAATAGAGTTGCTCAAGCGGAAGATATAGTGAAGAAAATTGCGGGAACCAAACAGGTAAGGGTAAGAGATCATGGAGATATTGCCCGCATTGAAGTCGGAAGGGACGAGAGGGACTCGTTTTTCAACGAGTCCATAATGGACCAAATTCATCTGCGCTTGAAAGACTTAGGTTATAGTTACGTAACTCTAGATCTGATTGGCTATAGGAGTGGAAGTATGGATGAAACTCTATAGGTAGAGATAATTCCGTCGAAGTCGCATAAACAGTAATCCTAGTCCGAGTTACAGGTACCATTATGTCTCTTCGTCGGCGGGGTTCTAGTTCTCTTATTTGGAGGTATACATAAACTCAAGAGTGAGTTGCATCAGAATCATATTGCCCGAGTAAGTCCGACCACTTTGTCGATATCTTTCGTCTTAGTTCTTCACTCGCTTTATTGACCTGGGGAAATTTAGAGTACCATTCGTATGGCTTTACCGCATACATGATGGCTCGAGTGTTAGTGAAAAAACCTTTGGCTTTTTGCTCAGGCGATAACCTAGGATCTAGTGAGGTACTCGCGAAACCTCTAAGAAGATCTATGGATTCAGCAGGTTCGCATCGGGTTGCTATTGCCCACAAAACCTCCCCCGTGTTAGATGGATCTATGTCATCATCCACAACTACAATGAATCGGCATAGGTGAGACAGAGCACTTGAGGTCGCTAAACCGACTTGTTTAGAGTGACCAGCATACAGTTGCTTCATCGAGACCACTGTAATCTGCGGTCCGCCACCTGCTTTTATCGTGTATACACCCTTAATTCCGGTAATCCCCATTGATTCCAACTTATTCCATGTTGTTGGAGAGTTTGTGATTGGGATAGATGGGGATCCGAATGGTGGTTTTATCGGCGGTGTACCTTCTATTATTGGGTCATTCCTGAACATAATTCTTCTGACCTTAATAATGGGTTGTAGGCTCGCTTCACCTCCATAATAGCCGTGAAATTCACCGAACGGGCCTTCTAACTGGGAATCCTGTTCAGGAGGAGGAACCTCACCCTCGATTACAATTTCTGCATGAGCAGGCAGATCTAGATTAGTATACTTTCCTTTAATGATCTCTACGGGCGTGTTCTTCATCCAACCAGCAAAATCATACTCTGAAGTCCCCCATGCCATACTCATACAGCCTGCCAAGAAGATTCGAGGTTCCACACCGATCGCTACGGCTATTGGGCAGCTCTTCCCCTTTGCCCAATATTTTCTCATCATTATTGAGCCATGATGGTAATGAGAAATGAATATACCAGCAGTGTCCCGATTATGGACCTGTACCCTATATGGGCCGAGGTTTGTCCATTCATCCTCGAGATCTTTGGTTATAACCGCACATCCAGTTCCTAGATAGCGGCCCCCATCTGATTCATGCCACCTTGGGGAGGGAAAGGTAAAGAGGTCTATCTCATCGCCCTCCTGTATATTTTCCATAACAGGGCCATTGTTGACTTCTATGGGTTTAATGGGCTTGAAATTCTTAAGCTTCATTCTAAATTGGTTAACTACTTCCAAAGGCTTTGTGTCTAGAGGTAGATCTAATCCCAAAGTTGTTCTCCCTGGAGTTGAATATGGGTTAGCTAACACTCTAAATCCGTCTGGATAACCCTTGATCTTTTCAAAGAGGAGTGCAGGGCCCCATCTTTCGGCCATAAGTTCGGTTAAGGTTCCAATTTCAAGGTCCCAATCACATCCCTCTAGTAATTTGAGGTCACCGATACGATCTATTTCAGCAATAAAGTCGCGGAAGGTTGTGGTTGACAATTCCGAATGCTTTTAGAAAGAGAAAATGAACGATATAAGCGTTTTAGAAGCTGATGGATTCTAAGAAGGATTTTGTCTTATGATCGAAGAATTGAGTGTTCTTCGTTATGGACGATATCCTGATACTTTCGTGAACAATAAGTCTTAAAATCATTTCACTT
>JAPUIC010000007.1 GCA_027297425.1 Nitrososphaerota archaeon
ATAGAATCAGTGCGGTTGCCGCCGTTTCTAAGGAACTAAAATTCGACCTTGAAAAGATTGTTCTAGTTCGCATGATTGGTACCACGGGAACTGCCGACTTGCAAGGCTTATTCTATCTTTACGATGATATTAACGCAGCCCATAAACAACTTCCGCCTCATTTATTTTCCCGGTTGAAACCAAAGGATGCTAAATCTAAAGAAGCCGAAACAACAGCTGATAAGCCTAAGGATGATGCTAAATCTAAAGAAGCCGAAACAACAGCTGAGAATACAAAGAGTCTATAACTGTATAGAGCAGAGGGATTAAGTGTTGGGTACTAAGATTTGGAACTATTATGAGATTAAGGGGGACTCACTGATACATCTCAAGAAAGATTGCCCTCGTTGTGGGAAAGGTTTTTTCTTAGCGGAGCACAACGATAGGTTCACCTGTGGTAAATGTGCATACACTGCCTGGAAAAAAGGGTAAAACCCTGTAGAGACATCCGCTAATCTATCTATTTAGCTGAAGCTCTTTTCGAACTAAAGAGGCGATCCTAGGCGCGATAAAGGGTCGGAACGGCTTTAGATATTTACTATTAGCTGCAGCTGTTACTACATTTAACGATCCACTTTCTAAGTAACCATCTAAAAAACTCCTGATTATTTTCTTGACACCATCTGCATTCATCGTTAATTTGGAGGAATAATACGAAAATTCGGCTATATCCCAAATTAAATCTCCTCCAATCATGGTCTGCTCTAGGTCAGTGAGATAGACTTCACCTTCTGAAACAATGGCATTGCTTGGTTTTGTGTCTCCAATTCCAAATCCTAGAGCGTGGACTTTTGCTATTACCTTTCCATATTCTCGCAATGGCTGTAAGTCAGCGTCCTTATTTTGGATAACTGATGAAACTACATTCCCTATACTCTCCCCCTTGATGAAGTTCTTCACGAGTATTTTCTCGTCTAAGATGACACAGATAGGTTGAGGAACTTTTATTCTAACCTTTTGAAGGTCTATCATGGCTCTATATTCGTTAGATAACCTATCGAATGGCATTACCTTCATTTTTCTCTGTGCAGGACTAGCCCAAATGCTGAGTAGGGTCCATTTCAACGACCACGGATCTCCGAATTTTTTAATTACAACTTCCTTGACCTTAGATCCGGAAATAAATCTATACAACTTTGAGGATGAATACGGCTCTCCGATACTCAAAACCTTAACTTCTGCGCCGGATTTCATGTCGAGGATATCTACTAACTGACGTAGCCAGTCTTCGTTGTCTGTAACCAGTATCGTATCTTCTAGAGAGATGAGACTTTTTGGCTTGGTCAGTAGTTTTGGTACATCAGTAACCATCCTATGTCTCCCAATCTTGGATAGTATTTCCTTACCGATTACCTTGGGACTTACTCTGCCTGCTAGACCATGAACGGCATATTGAGTTAGCCCTCTTTGAGCATCTTTGACGACCGAATGTAAACGACTTACTTGCCATCCATCATGTGATCTAGACGGTATTATTACCCGTCCATCGAAAACCACTTTTTTAGCCATAGCGGCCTCTTTTGCCTTTTCACTAAATACTGCTAAGCTGGATGAAAGATTCCTCCCCATTAGTGGGCCAGAGTATGTTTTAACGTAACTATACAGCGCAGGGGGATAAACTGCCGCACGTTTCCTGAGTTTCTCATACAAGAAAAATTCTAGCGGTATTCTCAGATCGAAACCGAAATCACCATACGAAATAAGGAGTTGATTTATCGCCTCTTCCATGACTCTGCCTTTATATACCGATTCTGCATCATGAAAAATCCCATCTCCAATGATCGATTCGTAAATGTTAAGCAGTCTACCTACTACAAACTCTCCCAGTGCGGATTTGAAGGCGTCTTCCGTAAAAGCCTTAAAATCTACTATAAGGATCGATACATGAAGATCAGCTTCCAAATATTTGTACCTGATAATCTGCTTGAAACCATCGATCACTAGTATGAGATCATAGTCGCTATCTTTTTTGAAATATCCACCTACACGAGATCCATATGCACAGATACCGACAATTTTGCCAAGGTCAAGATTTTCACAAATTTTCAGCAATGACTGTCTCTCTGGTTGAGACAAAACTCTAGCTGAGGTCATCCGGAGCTACCATTTTCGGTTTCTCGGATTTTATTTATTATTTCTTTGGGAAAGGTGGTCTTCATAATAGCCTGTATAGGTATCTTTACCCGGTTGGTATCTAGACCGACCCTCTTGGAGGGTAGACCTCTATCTATCCACCCTTTCAAAGTCTTTTCGTTCAGTTTAACATCATGAAGTCCATTTCTGAACTTCTTATCGACATACTCTACTAGTTTCTTATCCTTGAATAGATCTTTAGCAGAAAAGAGACGGCCCATATCTCTTAACGGAGCTTCGAAGATAGTGGAGGATCTTTCATCGGATAACACATCTAATCGAGAAAACTTTCTAACGAATTCCACATAGTGCATGAATTCATGTGCTATTACGGCTTGAATAGTAGTCGTAACGCCAAAAACTATCAATGGAATTGAAAGTTGGATAATGATCTCAACCTTGCCCTGATGCTCTAATGGGATGGTCCTAGCATACATTATCCCTAATTTGCCGAGCTCCAGCGAGGTAGAGCTCACTGCTAATACTGGCTCAACGTAGAATTGAGGGTATGTTAATTGCGATGCTTCCTCAACTCGCTTGATACCGGCAGATACGAACCGAAATCGCTCCTTTGTTTTCTTAACTATGTGACTCGGCAGGCTCGATTGTGCTTCGCTTAGCCTCCCGAGTGGTTCCATGATTGGAGCTTTAGTCGATTTATAAGATAAAAAAACGTTTATGGATTCTAAGATTGAGGCAATTGATAGAAGGATTGCCTTCTGCGACGTCTCATCTCAACAAACGTTTCAGTAGTTTTTACTCCTTCTACTTGACCTATTTTGTCCGTAACCGTACTATGAAGCTCGTCTAGAGATTTAGCTTTAATATGCATAACAATATCATATCGTCCAGTAACCTCTGAGATGTCCCTGACATCGGCGAACTGCATCAGTTCTTCGATTGCTTTCTCCCTTAATCTGGCATCAAGGTTAGCTCCTACCAAAGCGCCTACGTTATAACCGAGTAATTCCTCATTAACTTCAACTGTAAACCTCTTTATCAGGTTTCTCCTAGTCAGTCTCTTAATTCTACTATAAAGAACTGAAGAATTAACTTTAATTTTCTTACTCATTCTAGGGACTGATAGCGAGGCATCTTTAATCAGCTCCTCCAAAATCTTCATATCAGTTTCGTCGATTTTTCCCATTTCTTTCCCTTTACTCGAATTGACTTGCATTTATTCAGCTTAATAAACTTGCTACACGTAAAAAGTCAGCACATAATCTCGAATTTCTTAAAGATAAACCTATTTTTAGCTTTAGGTGAAGGGAATTTGCTTATACTATATTATAGATCCTTCGTAATATTTGATACTGATTAGAATGGGAAGGATGTCTGTACTTTTGGGATTTTGGGCTCTTGGATTAGTCTTGGGAATAGTTTTTTATTACGTCTTTCCAGGTATTTCTCATTTCATTAGTATCCTGCCAGCTTTACTAGCTGCTAAGAATCTGGGGGGTGCGATGGTATCCGGACTTGCCGGTTCCTTCATCTTTCTAGCTGGTGTAATGCTCTGGGGTCGAATATCCCGTCAGGCTACCCCCTAGAAAGACGGAAATCATTCTAATACTAGATATCACGCGCTATTGTATAAGAACAGTTTTTGCATCCCACACACAGAAGACCTCTTGGATGGTCTTTAAAGTAGGGAATGGGAATGAAGGTCCATATTCTTTCTCCTCTCTATGGTAATAATAGCGGTATAGGGAGGCACACTGAAGAGCTCCACACGCAGCTAATTCGGAAGGGAGTTGACGTCGAAGTAACTTCGACACAAAACACCCCATATATACCCGTTAGAAAACTACAAAATATTTCGTGGGGGCTAGCAGCGTGCGCCCGAATAAAGACTGCAGACATAGTCCATGCTCATAATCTCCCCAGTATCCTTCCAGCAATTTTCACACAAGGGATGAGAGTTCTAACTCTTCACGGTGTGTACTCTAACCAGATAAAATTACTCCATGGACGATTTCCTGGATATTTCTCGAGGGCTTTAGAAAGATGGGCTATCAAAAGGGCAGATGTACTCACTTGTGTTAGTCTACATGCAACAAGATTCTATGAGAGCATAGGATTTGATGCTAAATATATTCCGAATGCTGTGGATTCTAAGACAATAGAGGGTATCGCTAAGACGATCGAAAAAAAACCAGCTCGAATTTTGTTCGTCGGCAGGCAGACGGTGGAGAAGGGCTTCGATATCTTTCTAAAGATAAAAAAAGAGTTACAGCCGGAATTCGAGTGTATAGCAATCTATGGCAGGCCATGGGACGAAGTCATTCGTCTCATAGCTTCATCCTCTGTCCTTGTCCTACCTAGCAGGGCTGAGGGGCTTCCAACTGTTATCCTAGAGGCATTTGCTTGCAAAACACCGGTTATTGCTACTGATGTTGGAGGGATACCCGAGCTGATTAAAGACGGAACGACCGGACTTCTGGTTCCGGCAAAAACAAATTCCATGATATCTGCCAAGGATTTCTCTGAGCGCGTGCGGTATCTAGTCCACGAGGAATCACTACAACAAAAGCTAAGCGATGCTGCTTCTTTGAAAGTTAGGCAGGAACACGAGTGGGAGAAAATTTCTGCTAAATATTTAGAACTATACTCTTCACTCCTCTAGTTTGGACACTTCTCGTAGAATTAAGCATGATGATATACTCGAACAATATCCTCTTACTGCAGTTTAATCTGAATGTCCAACAATCTTATTGTCGTAAAAAAATCTCTCCTGTCTATGAATTGTCTAATAAGAAATCTTATCTTGGACGCTGGAGTAACAAAGAGCCATTACGTCTAACATTCAATATCTTTCTGGCCGACAAGTTAGTATAAAGAAATATGAGTCCCTAAGGATACCTAAAAGCATTAACAATGGCAATGAATCCAGAAGTCAGCGCAGTGGTGCTAACCAGAAATTCATCAAGGAGCATCGTAAAATGTCTAGATTCTATTATTCATAGCGAGTACAAAGTAAAGGAGATCATCGTTGTAGATGGAGCTTCCACCGACGGAACTTTGGATCTCATTGAATCGTACAGACCTACTCAGGACATTAAGGTAGTCTCCGACCAACTAAAAGGTCTAGGTTTTGCCCGTGATATAGGTTGGAGAAGTTCTACGGGTGCGTATATCATCTTCATAGACTCGGATGTCGTGATAGATCGGGAATTGATAGGGGACAGTCTTGTTATAATGGAGAGAGATCGAACCTTAGGGGGTATTAGTGGAAAACTAGACCCTAAGTGCGATGAGACGGGCCTAATCTCGTTATGGATGGAGAAAAACGTCGCCATAAGTTATCACAAATCTGTCGACTCATATCCTAGCTTGGAAAAAGAATCCCTCCATACAGGCGCTACTACCTTCCGTCGAAGTGCGTTGGAAGCGGTGGGGGGCTTCGATCATGAGATGGCCTTAGCTTTGGAGGACTGGACGATCTCTTACCGTTTGAGGCGGCAGGGGTATACGCTAGCCTACATTGATATTCTGTGTTCCCACCTAGAAACATCTGAGCGATTTAGTCGAATAAACATCAGGTACGGAAAGGCGCGTACGATCTGCCAAAGGAAGGGTTACCCCATTGTATTATTTCCCCTGAGGTTGAAGCTGACCTTTCTCTGCATCGTTGCCCCTCCCTTGGCATTAATGCTCATCATGCATTATTATATGATACATCGGCGAATAAACAAGAGACTATCGGCAATAAATAGACTCCTTCTCGGTACAATAGAGGTCTGGAGACTCGCCCTAAGGATCTCAGGAATAGTTTTCGAATTGCTATTTGGCCGTCATGTAGAGAAATCGATAAAACCGATGGATGACATTCTATCGCCTTCATCGAAATAAAGTTAAAAGAAAAAGGATAATTCTCAAGGTGGTCTGTCATGAATATTGCATTCGTTCTCCCTCACGATTCGGCCAATTGGTTAAGCACTGGAGTTAGTGAGGAATACTATGTGAGTCAGTCACCTGCATTCGAGCACCGATACGCTAAGATATTCACTAAAAATGGACACAATGTGACTGTACTCTATCTTTCCTCCTCTCGCAGTGGAATCTCTCGAGCTCAACATGATTTCGGCCACTCTGTGATCAGGATTCCAGTAAAAGGTTTAAGATATCTCCGCCAAATTACAGGGACCTTACAGGCCGTAAGAATTCCGGAGCTTATGAATTCAGATGTAATTCATTTTTATAATTACTACTCTCGTTTTTGTAATGTAGCTATCCCATTACTAAGAGCCTTGGGAAAAAAAGTAGTTGCTCAAGCTCAAACATCCATGAATACTTACGACCTCCTTTTAGACATGAAGACCATAATAACCGTGAAATCAGCATGCATGCTCCTCCCCGTAAACAGAACTGAGCAAGCACGCCTCCTGTACAGGTATAAAGTTCCACCACATAAGATAAAGATAATCCATAACGGGGTCGATGTAAAATTCTTCAGGCCAATGGACAAAGATGATTGCAAGAGAAAAATAAAAGTAGAAGGTCCACACATTCTGTATGTAGGCCGCCACATCTATGAGAAAGGTGCTGACATAGCCGTTAAGACGTTCCTCCATTTAGTCAAGGACATTCCTAATCTGACGCTAACGATGGTTGGTGAGGGAAACATGAAGCCCTACTGTCAGGATCTGGCAAAGGGCCATAATGTTAGATTTTTGGGATTTGTACAGAATGAGTCGTTACCTACGTATTATAACTCGGCCGATGTGCTCATGGTTCCCTCGAGACTAGAGACAGGCAACCTAATCGTTCCGATAGAAGCCTCTGCATGTGGGGTCCCGATAGTTGGCAGCAATGCAGAAGGGGTAATTGCTTCAGTAGAAGACAACGTGAACGGACTGGTTGTCAAGCCCTCAGTCGTGGATTTCTACCAAGCGGTCAAGAGAATATTGAGTGATGAAAAATTGAGCCTTCGAATTGCTGAGACCGGAAGAAAGTTTGCTGAAACAACATTTAGCACAGATCGAGTTTACAGCGACCTGATGGATGCCTATTCTACGGTCATTAATCAATAAAATAAATTAACTCGGACTTGATTCCGATTTCAAAGAACTATCGGACGATTATCAAGGATCTTGATCAGTACAGTCTGTATGATCGTGTCAAGAATCCACGCCAGATGTCTGGTAATTCCTTCATAACATCTTCTGATATCTCCTTAGCAGTCTTGATCATAGAAGGGGATAATTCGGGGGAGAATACTTCAACATTAATTACCTGAGGTTCATTAATTGGTTTACCGATCTGACTCACGATATAGGCATATGCTTGTTCTATATCGTTTTCTTCCTTAGTTAACCGATCGACGATCATTCTAGCCGCAACATTATACGTCTTCCCTACGTGACTAATCGGGTTCTTCCCACAAGATGCTTCAAGAGTCATTGGTCTATAGGGTGTAATTAGACCATTAGCTCTATTTCCTCTGCCTACCTGTCCATCATCACCATGTTCGGCACTAGTGCCAGTTACCGTGAGATAACACAGATCATCCTCAACTCTATCGGCAGTATTTACATGGACAGCTATTTCCTGGGAAGCCAGTTTCTTGGCTAACCCTAGAGCAATATCAGAGACTTTCTCCTTATACTCAAGATATGATTTCTTGTCAGGAATAAATCTCGATATCATTGGGCATGCTATTGTTAGAGTTATTTTATCTTCTCGCCGAATTCCCATAACTTTGATGTCTTCACCGATGGCGGGATACTTCTCCTTTACCTCCGTCGAATTAAGTTCACGCTCAACCTCTAATACAATTCTTTCAGTATCACTAAATGGCGCAAATGCAACGGCAAAACTGGTGTCATTAGCTTTAGGGACACCTGTGGAAGCATCGTAATTTCCTACAAGGTCTGTGCTTCCCGTTCGAATCTTATAATCAATAATAATATCGTTATTAATATCCAGGTATCTTATTTCATTGGATAACCACTCCTTTGTACCTGAAACCGCCAATTTTCCTATTGGGACCTCATCTTTAATATCATCCGATGTGCTCCCTATTGCCCTGCCTACAAGCATGAGGTAAATCGGCTCAATTATCTCGCCACCCCCGAACGTAGCAGACGATTTTCCTCCGACAAGTATAGCCTTGTCTACATTATGATGAAGAATTCGTCCATATTTCTCAATGTAATAATTTGAGAGCGTTATGCTCAATTCTTCAGCGGCTCGATCACAAATAGTGTCAGGGTGGCCCTTTCCCTTCCTCTCCACAAATTCTATCGGGCGCTTGGAGACTGGGATGTCCCTACCAGCTGTTACTACAGTAGTCAAGTGGCACAGCCAAAAGACACTAGAATTTTATAGTTTCTGTTCTTCTTCTTAAATTTGTGAACATTGTTCCGAAATCAAGGCCGCTGACCGTTGGCTCTTAGAAGATCAGCTTTCGTAAGTATCCCAACAATTTTCTCTCTCTCAGACACTATGACCGCCTGGAAGAAGGCAAGAAGGGAATAGAGTGCTTCTATTGGTGTCTCCTGGGGAATAATAGGAAAGCCTTGTTCCATGACGCTTGAAATAGTTTTCTTGTAGATTTGTTGGGGATTCTTATTTTCTGACAATATTCTAACGAGAGCTTTATCCGATATGCTTCCAGCAAGTCTACCTCGCTCAAATACAGGAAGTTGAGAGATGGCGTGGTTTTGCATGAGCTCGGTAGCGTCACGAACAAGCTGATCTGACTCCACTGAAATGATATCGGTAACCATAATCTCTTTAGTTTTCTTTGTAGATTTCCTCTGTAGCCCCAATAAAGTCTCGGACAATGCTTTGGCTTTTGAAAAGGATGGATCGATCCTTCCAGATTCTATTTTTGCTATCAGCGCCTGGCTTAC
>JAPUIC010000070.1 GCA_027297425.1 Nitrososphaerota archaeon
GAGATAGGTACTACCCTTCAGAGGATATTTGAAAGAAGTGGAGTTTCCGTTCATTGTGATAGTCGAGTAGTAAAGGTAGGTGACGCGTCGGGAAAGAAGATCGTAGAGATTGCCCAAGAGGGCGCCAGATTGAAATTAGAAGGAGAGGTAGTATTATTGTGCATGGGTAGGAAGCCAAACATCACAAGACTAGGTCTAGAAATAGTAGGATTGAAGACGAATAGAGATAAGATTCAGGTTAACTCTCGGATGGAGACAAATGTACCTTCAATCTACGCAGTTGGTGATTGTGCAAGTACACACCTACTAGCTTATACAGCCGCGGAGGAAGGGATTGTAGCCGCACAGAATGCTTTAGGGAGTGATTCACAGGTGGATTATTCCGTTTTGCCTCGCTGCATCTTCTGTAAACCAGAGGTAGGCGCAGTCGGAATAACCGAAGACGAGTTACGGAATACAGGTATAAAATATGTGGTTGGAAAGTTCTCATTCAGGGCTAACGGAAGGGCGATAAGTGCTGCAAAGAGTGATGGGTTCGTGAAGATTCTTTCAGGAGAAGACGACAAGAAGATATTGGGGGTTCACATCCTGGGTCCATATGCCACAGAAATTGTTCACCAAGCAACTTTAGCTATGAAATTAGGGGCCACGCTTGATGACCTGGCAGCTCTGCTCTATGGACATCCTACATTCTCAGAGAGTCTCAAGGAGGCTGCATATGCCGGATTAGGGCGACCACTTAATTCATGATTTTGAGTTATTTTTTGAATAGGTGAGATCACTGAGCTCTAGATCAAATATACAATGGCATGATGGGATACGGTTTCGAGGCCACAAGTCTATCCTATCACTGCATCCCACGACACTCGAAATTACAAAGGAAGAGGAGTTGACTACTAGAGGTACTTGTATTATAGGGGTCGGGAGCGATAAGGGATGTGCAGACCTCTCTGATAGTTTGAAAAGAGACATTTCAAAGGATGGAAGTCGCCTCATCATTAATCTCGCGGTCGGGAAGAATGAATTTAATATCTCTGCCAGGGGTAGTATGCTATTATCATTAAGCCACCCCCAAGATATAGTAATCCGTAAGAGTGACTTTCACTGTTCACGAACCGTCGCATTAGAATCTAGTGCAGCCGCCATCGATATTCCTCGTAGGATAGTAGAGGAACTCAAGAACCCGAAAACCATTGGGACTCTGAGATTTGGAGTCCTGTTATGACTAATCTGGGTTAGAGATTCTCGCTTCATTAACGAGGTCAGTGAGTGCACCAAAGGCCCTCGCTATCTCAGTCATATTAACAACAATAATTGTATCAGTATAGCAACTCACAGTATCCTCAATGTTGATCCGTTGTCTCGAGATCCGGTTGTAGAAGGCGATGGCACAACCTGGCGTAGATATTATCTCAGTCGGACTATGCACTATTATCGCACCAAGGCTCCGCTGCTCTTCTAATATCTCAGAAGTTTGGAATTGCTTAATGATTTTCTCCAACATAGATTCATCAAAGATTAGAGTAATTGCGGATGTACTCTCAGATAATTGTAGGAAATCTTCATGACTATCCGATAAGAGACGACGTGCGAGATCTACAGTCCTCCTGGTTTTCTCGATCGAAATCTTAACCACATCACTACGAACGTTAATGATGCTTTTCGCGATTATGTTTCTAATCTGACTAGTAGGTTGCATTAGTCCATGTCCGGCCCTCTTTACTGAAGTTATGATACTGACTGGCAATACCTTTCTTCCAAGTCGCTCTTCGATCTTGGGCTTCAAGATTCGGGCAATTGAACTGTAATTAGCATACCGGCGCTCTATCGCGTCCTGCATGGCTATGTCTTCCTCAAGCAATTCCCGAGTGTGTTCGGATACAGATTTTGTTTTGACCAATTTCGGTCACTATTAGACCTATGTTAACTCATAATGACCAAAACATATAAGAACATTATGGTTCGCTCGCCGTAGTTCTGGTAAATTGAAGAAGATAGTATTAGCTTACTCTGGCGGTCTTGATACTAGCGTATGTGTTCCCTGGTTAAAGGAGAATTACGACGCTGAAATTGTTACAATGACAGTTGATATCGGGCAAATTGATGACTTGGCCGTTATCCAGAAGAAGGCAGAAGATCTTGGTGTTTTGAACCATTACAGCATAGATGCACGCCAAGAGTTTTGTGAAGGATACATCTTCCCTTGCATTAGAGCAAATGGACTATATCAGAACAAGTATCCACTTGGGACAGCACTTAGCAGACCTTTGATAGCGACTAAACTCGTCGACATAGCTAAGAAAGAGGGAGCAGTTGCCGTAGCTCATGGGAGCACGGGTAAGGGTAATGACCAGGTCAGGTTTGAGGTTACAATAAAGGGATTGGACCCCTCTCTGGAAATAATCGCGCCTATCCGCGAATGGAACCTCACTAGAGATCAAGAGTTGGATTACGCTCAAAAGAATAACATCGTACTAGGAAAGTCTTCTGAGTATAGCATCGATGAAAATCTTTGGGGGCGATCCATCGAGGGTGGAAAATTGGAGGACCTTATGTATGAACCAAGTGAAGAAGTATTTCAATTGGTCACGCCCCTAACTAAGACGTCAGATAACGAGGAAGAAATCTCATTGAGTTTTGTCGAGGGGATCCCGAAGAGACTCAACGGAGTTGAAATGGGGCCCGTCGACTTGATCCTTGAGATGAATCGGAAACTTGGAGCTCATGGAATAGGGATCATAGACCATATTGAAGATAGATTAGTTGGTATCAAGTCTCGGGAAGTATATGAATGTCCTGCAGCCATCGGCATCATTGAAGCTCATAAAGAGTTAGAGAAATTAGTTCTAACCCGACGCGAACTATCGTTTAAACAAAGGATCGAAGAGGAGTGGGCCTGGCTTGTTTACTCAGGGTTATGGCTCGAACCCCTTAGATACGACCTGGAAGCTTTTATTGCCCTAACCCAAAAGAAGGTCGACGGTGAAGTCAAGATGAAGCTATACAAGGGGAACTTGAGAGTTTCTGGACGGAGTTCCCCTAGTTCGCTCTACGATTATGCAATGGCTACCTATGAAGCGTCATCTACATTTGACCAGACGTCGTCAAGTGGTTTTGTTGAGTTATGGGGTCTCGGAAGTAGAACAGCATTTCGTGCTTTACAAAGAGGTGAAGGAGAAAAAAATGAAAAGTAATTGTATCGAATGCGATGGCGGGATAGAAGTGTCTGATGATGTGCTCAAAGGAGAGATAGTCACCTGTTCAGAGTGTGGCCAAGATCTAGAGATTTCATCACTTAACGGTGGATCAATCACGTTTGTTAAAGCAGAGGTAGAAGGGGAGGACTGGGGAGAGTAGCTTCTGAGTATTGAGATCACTTTCCTATTTGACAGGCTAAGGTGGGAAGAGAAAGAGCTAAAGAAGAGAGCTGATGCTCTCGGAATCAAATCAAACCTTCTAGACGTGAGGGGGCTAATCCTTGCTTCTAACAATATACCGGATCCCGAAAACTTCGGGAAAGTATTGGTTCAGAGATGTGTGAGCTATCAGAGAGGATTTCATACCACAGCATTCTTAGAACAAGCAGGTAAAACGGTAATCAATACTAAGGATGTGGCTCAAATCTGTGGAAATAAGGCGATTACTACCACTACTCTCGAGAAGAGTGGAATTCCAGTCCCTAGGACCGCAATCTGCTTCAGTATAGATACTGCACTTGAGGCAATCAAAAATATGGGATATCCGGTAGTTGTAAAACCTGTATTGGGAAGCTGGGGGAGAGGGATTATCCCGATAAAAGACATAGACACAGCTAGGGGCATATTGGAAATCAATGAAGGGGAGCATGGAACCAACCAAGTTTACTACGTACAAGAGATGGTGGATAGACCTCCGAGGGACATCAGGAGTATCGTAGTTGGAGATGAAGTAGTAACGAGTGTATATAGATACTCAGCACCTGGAGAGTGGAGAACAAATGTGGCTAAGGGTGGGAGGACCGAACCATACAAGATAGGGTCAGCAGAAGAAGATCTATTCCTGAGAGCTGCAAAGGCAGTCGGCGGGGGGATTTTAGGTATAGATGCTATGGAATCACCAGATGGTTTGCTCATACACGAGGTTAACAGCACTGTTGAATTTAGAGGAGCATCATCCGCAACATCTATAGATATTGCATCAGCAATCATACGATATAGTCACAGTCTATCAAAAAGGTAATTTCAAGTGAAAGTAGGAGTGATTGGAGGTACAGGTTTCGTAGGAGGAGAGTTATTGAGGCTGTTACTGCAGCATCCTAAAATCGAAGTAGTTTTTGCAACCTCGCGTCAACATTCCGGTGAGCCCATCCAACGAACTCATCCAAATCTGAGGGGGTTTACTGATCTTCAATTTACTGAACAAAACCCTGCAAATGTTGGTAAGGTGTGCGATCTAGTCTTTACGGCTGTTCCTCATGGAACAGCTGTAGAACTCGTCACAGATTTGGTAAAAACAGGAGTGCGAATAATCGACATGAGTGCTGATTTCAGGCTTCAGAATCCTCAGGATTATTCCAAGTGGTATGGGTATGAGCACGATCGCCCAGATCTTATTAGTAAATTCACATATGGTGTGCCTGAGCTGCATCGATCAGAGATCAAGTCCTCCAACTATGTTTCGTGTCCAGGTTGTATGGCTGTAACTTCAATTCTAGCTTTAGCACCCATAATCAGATCCGGATTAATAGATCTAGAAAGAATTGTAGTGGATGCCAAGATAGGCTCTTCAGGGGCAGGGGTAGAACCATCAGCTGCAAATCACCACGCCGAGCGTTATGGCGTCGTTCGTCCCTACAAGCCCGTTGGACACAGGCACACGGCCGAGATAGAACAAGAATTGGCCAAAATTTCTGGGAAGAACGTGAAAGTAGCCATGTCGGCACATGGTGTCAATATGGTAAGAGGTATTTTGGTTACATGTCATACTTTCCTGAAACGTGAAATCGTGATCTCAGATATCTGGAAATCGTATAGGGCGTCATATCAAGATGAACCTTTTGTGCGATTAGTCAGAGACAAGAGAGGCTTGTACAGGTTTCCAGATCCAAAGATCCTAGTTGGGTCCAATTTCTGTGATATAGGTTTCGACCACGATACTCATACAAATAGGCTAGTGATTCTCGCGGCTATAGACAATCTAATGAAGGGGGCTGCAGGCAGTGCCATTCAATGTATGAATTTGATGTTTGGTTTTCCAGAAACTGAGGCCTTGATGACCGCGGGTATTCATCCAGTGTAAATCAGATGACATACGTAGTGAAAATAGGCGGTAGCACACTCAGTGATGGAGTTCATGAAGGCATCATTCGAGATATTCGTACTCTCTCCAGAAAAAAAAAGATAGTAATAGTCCACGGTGGTGGGAATGAAGTAACCAGGATTGCTGAGAAAATGGGAAAGGAACAGGTCTTTGTTGTATCGCCTGGGGGGATCAGGAGCAGGTATACCGATAAGGATACCGCAGATATTTTTACTATGGTGATGGCGGGCAAGATCAATAAGGATATTGTTGCTACACTTCAGCGAAATAACATTAATGCGGTGGGGATGTCCGGGATCGACGGTGGAATAATTCGGGCTAAGCGGAAGAAGAAGTTGGTGATTATCGACGAGAGGAAGAGAAGAATGATTATTGATGGTGGATATACAGGGAAGATCCAGAAGATAGATCCGGTGATTATACAATCTCTCTTGGATAGTGGATGTATCCCAGTATTGGCACCAGTCGCCGCAGGGGAAGATTTTGAGTTCCTCAACGTGGATGGAGATAGAGCAGCTGCATATGTCGCGGGCTCCCTAAAGGCTACATCCGCAATTTTTGTCACGGATGTAGAGGGTATCAAGATTAACGAGAAAGTTATTGATAGACTAACTCTTAACGAGGCAAGAACTTTACTCCCCAAGATGGGATATGGCATGGAAAAAAAACTTCTTGCTGCAATAGAAGCTTTAGAAATGGGGGTTGGAGAGTGCATTATCTCATCCGGCCTTATAGAGAAGCCGCTTGAAGCAGCACTTGAACATAGTACTGGTACAGTGATTACTAATGAATGAAATGGACGTCCAAAACGTTGAAGATGGGCTATTAGCACCAGTATATCAAAAATTCCCCATCGAGATATTCAAGGGGAAAGACTTCACAGTCTGGGACAAATCCGGGAAAGAGTATCTAGATTTTATGGGTGGCTATGGAGTAGCAATAGTTGGTCATTGCAACCCCTCTGTAGTAAAGGCGATAAATGAACAAGCCAGCAGACTCATGATCTGTCATAGTTCGATGTATAATGAAGCCAGAGCAATCTTCCTGCGGAAAATTCTTGACGTGGTACCATCTCAGATGGGTAGAGTATACATGTCGAATAGCGGGGCAGAAGCCGTAGAATGTGCCTTAAAGGTCGCAAAGAAGTATACAGGTAGAAAAAATATTGTTGCTATGACGGGGTCCTATCACGGCAAAACCTTCGGAGCATTATCTGCCACTTGGAATCCGAAATACAGGTCTTCTTTCGAGCCTCTTCTTCCAGGATTCAGTTTTGTCCCATATGCAGACAGCTCTGAGCTAGAAAAGAGCGTTACTGAAGAGACGGGTGCAGTGATTATCGAACCGATTCAGGGGGAAAGTGGAGTACTTATGCCACCGGAAGGTTACCTACGAGAGGTTAGGCGCATATGTGACGACAAAGGAGCTCTGCTCATATTTGACGAAATTCAGTCAGGGTTAGGCAGATCGGGTAGGTTCTGGGCCTCTGAGCATTCGGGAGTGATCCCAGACATTATGTGTATAGCGAAGGGGATTGCTGGTGGGGTTCCTATGGGAGTGACAGTAGCGAGGGATGATATCATGGCCTCATTTAAGCTTGGAGATCACACTAGTACTAATGGGGGCAATCCTCTTGCTTGTGCTGCTGCAACTGCAACTCTGGATTTTATCGTGGAAAAGGATCTTGTCAATAATGCGGCGAAAATGGGAAAGTTATTGTCCTCAGGGTTCTCAGACATGGGTAAGGAACACAGAATAATTCGGGACTCAAGGGGCCAAGGGTTAATGCTAGCTCTTGAACTGAGGTTCGAAGTTAAGCCATTACTTATGGATGCATTAAAAAAGGGCCTTCTGCTTTTATACTCAGGCCGGAACATTTTGAGATTTCTACCACCGCTGACAATCGGATTGGCACAAGTAACACGGTGTCTCGAAATACTTGAAGAGGTTATTTCTGCTGAGGAGAAAGCACGTTTTAACTGACGTCGATGATTAACATGGCAGATATCCAACTCGATGACTCAGACAAGAAAATTGTCAGCGTTCTTAAGGAAAATTCTAGACAATCTTTTGTAGAAATAGGAAAGGAAGTAGGGCTCTCGGAGGCTGCGGTTAGGAGGAGGGTAAAGAGACTCACTGATTCAGGATACCTAAAACGATTCACAGTAGAGTTAGATCAATCTACGGGAGCAAAGGCCTTGACATTTATCGCTGTTAGCCCGACGGTTCCTATCCCGGAAGTCTCAAAATCTCTTAAGAAACTGGATGGGGTAGAAGGAATCTACGAGATCACCGGCGAATATGATATCCTGAGTAATATCTCTGGTCAAAATATAACAGAGGTAAACAGATGTATAGACGAGATTCGTCGGATTAACGGCGTATCCAATACCAATACTATCATTATCTTAAAGTCTATTAGCTAGGATAGCGACGATAACCGTTAAATACAGGTCTTTTGGAGACGGAAACAGTGAGATAGAAATGGGTTCACGAAGTTCAGAAGAGAGTCTAGAGGAGTCACTATCGATCGGACAGGGCAAAGCGCAGTCGTATAATCAGTCACCGACAGAGATTCAAGAGATCAGCATACTAGATTCAACCCTGAGGGAGGGAGAACAGGGAGCTGGTATCTCATTTACCACGAGACAAAGACTTCAGATCGCGTGGATGTTAGATAATTTTGGAGTAGACTTCCTAGAGATTAGCCCCATAGTTTCGAAGGATCACGAAGAGTGCTGTAAAAAGATGCTTAGGACTGGATTTAATTCTATAACAGTAGCTCATCTGAGAGCGCTACCTAGCGATATCGATGTAGCATTGAGATGCGGAGCAGAGTGGATAGCTATGTACCACTCTGTTTCAGATATCCATCTAGAGCATAAATTAAGGGTTAGCCGTGAAACTGCACTGGAACGGTCTATCAAGGCGGTTGAGTATGCAAAAGCGCATGGTCTAAAATTACGATTTACACTGGAGGATAGTAGCAGGAGTGATCCGGAATTTCTAAAGTTATTTGCCACCGAAATATGTAATGCAGGCGCGGACCGCATTAGTCTCCCAGATACACTTGGTGCCCTTTCACCAGAAGGTATGTATCAAATGGTCACGTTGATTCGAGAGGTAACAAAGACGCCGATAGACCTTCATTGTCATAATGATCTAGGCTTATCACTTGCTAACGCTCTCGCTGGAATTCGTGCCGGAGCTACCCAAATTCATACAACTATAGATGGAGTTGGTGAACGAGTTGGTATTACATCCCTTGCTGAGATTGTAATGTCACTTTCGACCATTTTTGGTAACAAATTAAATGTTAAACTTGAAATGTTATCTGAGCTCTCTGCATTATTAAACCGATACACGGGGTTTAGTAGCGGAGCCTCGAAACCAATAGTAGGTGAAAACGCATATCGTCACAAAGCGGGTACACATGTTGCCGCTGTAATTCGGAACCCCATTGCATACGAGCTAGTACCGCCTAAACTTGTTGGTAATCATAGGAGAGTAGTTTTTGGTGAATTATCAGGGAAAAATGGGGCTGCCTTCTTTCTGAAGGTGTTAGGACTTAATCCTAGTCTAGATGAAGCTATCAAATTTTCACAAGGTTTGAAAAATATGAGGGTTGGTGACCTTTTTGAGTTGACCCTAACAGACGACTTAGAGGCACAGGCTGTAGAAGCCGACGAATTGATGAAGGAGGTGAAAAGGTGAATGAAGTGCTTGGAATGCGACGGAGACGTGAAAATTCCAGAAGATGTCTTGGATGGAGAAATAGTATCATGCATCGATTGCGGAACTTCTTATGAAATATTTAGAGATAAGAGTGGGAGTGTCCAAATAAAACCAGCTAAGGTTGAAGGCGAGGACTGGGGAGAGTAATCCGATTGAAGCTATCATTAGTATACGAAGTAGTACGCTGGGAGGAAAAAGCAATACACGCTGCTGCCAAGAAAAAGGGTATCGATATCCAGATGATAAACATCGATACCTTATCGATAGATCTTGAACAGGGTAAGTTAGCTCAGTTTGGAGATATCGCGCTTCAGAGGTGCTTGAGTTACTTTAAGAGTATTCACTTGACAGCAGTTCTAGAATCTAAAGGTATCCAGGTGGTCAACCCGTTTCGGATCGCATCGATAACTGGAAACAAACTCTATGGTACATTGGCACTTCTAAAGGCAGGAGTCCCTACCCCAAAGACGATGATTTCATTTACTCCCGAAACAGCATTAAGCGCCATCGAAGATCTGGGATACCCCGTCGTCCTCAAACCCACAATGGGAAGTTGGGGAAGGTTAGTTGCTTCGTTAAGTGATAGAGACGCTGCCAGTTCGGTTCTGGAAGATCGGGAACAGATGTTTCCGATATACAGAGTGTATTACCTCCAAGAAAGAGTGAATCGCCCACCGCGTGATATCAGAGGCATAGTGATTGGTGACCAATTAGTTGCTGCGATATACAGATTATCCGCACCGAACGACTGGAAGACGAATACTGCCAGAGGAGGTAAACCGCAACTTTGCCCCATCACGAAAGAACTGGAAGATATCTGCGCAAAAGCTGCAAAGGCGGTTGGAGGAGATGGACTATTCGGGGTAGATCTCATGGAAACTCCCAATGGATTAGTAGTTCATGAGGTCAATAATACAACGGAATTCAAAAATACAGTACCAACCACCGGCGTTGACATACCATCACTGATCATAGAATATCTACAGACCCAGAAAAAGTGACCTGGAGCGAGGATAGTGGTAGATTCACAAGAAAAGTTTGAGCTTGATTTCCTTATCAAGATGCTGGATTATTACAGTCCTTCTGGCCAAGAGTCAGAGCTCGCTGCCCATTTATTCGATCGCATGAAAGGTCATATGGGGCTAAAAAATGTTAGAATTGATTCCGTAGGCAACGTGCTCGGAGAAATCGGCTCGGGGTCCCCCGTGCTTTTGCTTTGTGGGCATATGGACACGGTACCTGGACAACAGTCTGTTACTCTAGCTGATGGGCAAATCTACGGTAGAGGCGCAGTTGATGCCAAGGCTTCGCTATCTAGCCTGATGATGGCATTATCTAGATTTTCGAAGAGTAAGTTTAACGGAAAAATAGTTATGGCATGTGTCGTAGATGAAGAAGGTGTTGGTAAGGGCGTGAACAACTTGGTTCAGGACGGCCTAGTAGTCAACTCGGCGATTTTTGGTGAGCCAAGTGGGATAGACAACATTACGATCGGGTATAAGGGTCGCCTGGGCCTCAGATTTCTCTGTGAAACATCTTCGGTTCATGCCAGCGCACCCTGGATGTCCAATAATGCGGTCGAGAGAATCCTTGATCTCTGGAAGGAGATTGAGCTTCAGATCGCTAACAATCAATCAAAACAAAAGTTCGCTTCGATTTCGGCCTCACTGACAGAAATTCGTGGGGGTTCATCTCACAATGTGACACCGGCTCGATGTGAAATGACGGTCGATATACGACTACCCCCAGGCCAATCATGCTCTCCGATCATAAGTGAAATTGAACGGATAATCTCCAATGCAAACAAGAATGCATCTATTGGGCCCCCATCTCGGATTTCTATGAAGATAGAAGACGCGACTGAGCCGTTTGAAGCCGACAAAAATTCTGGTATAGTGAGAGCGATGATTCGAGCCGGCTTAACCGTTCGGGGTAAGAGGCCTCAGCTCCTCAGAAAAACGGGAACGGGAGATATGAATGTGCTAGGCAATGCGTTGGGTATTCCAGTGATCACTTTCGGTCCTGGCGATGCACACCTATCACACACTTCGAAGGAGTTCGTTAGTGTGGATGAGTATTATATGTCGATTGAGTTAAGCTTGAGAGCAATTATCAATTTTTTCAGTCTGAAGGATTGAAATAATTACCCGCATCTCAAATCGGAATTAACTCATCCACCGACAGAAACCGTCTACAGTATCTGCATCTTAGTGTAAGGTTGGAACTATCGACCACCTCTATTGTTGGGGTTATCGGTTCTCCGGAATTAGTAATACAAGATGGGATCGGGCACCTGAAGACATTTACAAAAAGAGGTGGAAGTTCGACGTCCCTTTTTTCCACAACTTTGTAATTCTTAATGATGTTTACGGTTGCTTTTGGGGCAATCAGAGATACTCTATCAGTCTCCTGAGGACCCAAGACCTTATTTTCTATTTTTAGGATATCTTTCCGCCCATATTTGTCCCCCGGAACATTCATCGCCACGGTTACCACATTACCATCTTTACCATCTATCCTTAAAGCTGACAACACAGCAAGGGCCTGACCCTCTTTTATATGGTCCAAAACGGTACCATTCTTAATTCTCCTAACTAGGAGCTCAGATTGTGACATTCCTCCGATCGAGGCAGTATTACTATTTACAATCTAAATAGGTTTATCCAATGTCTTATGAGTTTAGTCCGAGACGGTTCTCCCATGAATTCGCGATCCTGCCTGCTGGAGTTTTCAGAATACGCTTCAACAAGATGTAAGCAGGGATTACGGAAAACGGAACATGAATTGCATTAAAGATGGAAATTAATCCAACCGAAATCCAGGCCACTTGGATATTCGAGGACACATCAAAGCCTAACTTTCCCACGACTCCAGTTAGAAAAGGCAAATATGATTCAGGAAGTAGGAACATAAAAAGCAAGAAATTAGCCAAACCCATTATGCCCACGCGAACAAGAGCGCCGTTGACAAGCAATAAGCTTAGAAAGATCTTGCCACCACCCTTCTTTCCTACTAATAGCTTCCAAATCTTTCCAGTAATCCAGAACCCCAAGAACATGGATAGAACTGCTAGTAATTTCATAAAAGGGCCTACAATTGGGATGCCAGATGGGAAGACATTAAGCCCAAACCAATGAATAAGTAGCGTTAAGAGTCCCCAAGTCGGACCTAGTAGTAAAAATGAGAGAACGTCTATCACTTCGGCAAGATCGAATCTAAGAAAGCCGAATAGGGTAAGGGGTAAGGAAACCTGAGAGAGAATAACTGCGAGGGCGCCTAGAGAAGCAGATGCTGCAATCTGCCTATTCCGGGACGAACTAACCGGGTTCTGCAAAAAACCAATTATCTTTG
Source organism: Nitrososphaerota archaeon (assembly GCA_027297425.1). Taxonomy (GTDB): domain Archaea; phylum Thermoproteota; class Nitrososphaeria; order Nitrososphaerales; family JAPUIC01; genus JAPUIC01. The sequence continues at coordinate 12,385 of JAPUIC010000070.1, forward strand.
CGATTTAGGCTAGTTATAAATATTATATCATTACTCTATTTTAGCAGATCCGTCATACTAGCTGATAAGAGCTCTAGATGCCTGGAAGAGGCTTTCGAGTTCCTCAGCTTTTTTTATGCTTACCACTCTAGATCGTCCCACTTCATAGATATCAACCAATCCAGAGTTCTTTAGAGACCGTATCTGCCGATAGATACCTGCGTAGTCGCGTCCGATACTAGTAGCGATAGCTTGGATATGTAATGGACGATTTGTGGATAAGATGAGATTGATTATTTTCAGTCGAACCTCACTGCCAAGAGACCGATAAATAAGCGCCATCTGCCGGGCTTCCTGCTCAGGTGTTTTACTCATCTTTCTCTTCTCTAACCTTTCAATCATATATTAATTAAGGGTGTAATTCTTATTAGCAACATATCTTTGTGTCCAGAGACATGACCAACCCCTTCTTCGGGAGGGACCTTATCTCCATTAGAGATGTTGATCGCAGCCAGTTTGAACTGCTCTTCTCTTTTGCCGACAAATTGGAGAGTTTATCCTACTCCAAAAAGCAAGTCATTGCCAGTGGAAAGATTTTAGGTACGATGTTCTTCGAGCCAAGCACAAGAACTCGCCTTAGTTTCGAGGCGGCCATGTTGTCAATCGGTGGTGGTCAGGTAGGTGTTCAAGATCCCAAAACTTCTTCGATTGAGAAAGGAGAAAATTTGGCAGATACCATAAGAACGATGGATTGCTATGTAGATGTCCTTGTAATTAGACATCCAATGGAGGGGGCTGCAAGATTTGCTGCAGAAATTTCTTCTAAACCGGTAATAAATGCAGGTACCGGTTCAGAGGAACATCCAACCCAAGCTATGCTGGACCTTTACACAATTATCAAAGAAAGTGGAGCGATTGATGGAATGAAGATAGGAATTATCGGGGATCTAAAGTATGGAAGAGCGGTTCATTCGTTACTCTATGCGCTAGCCCGATATAAACCGAGAGTGTATCTAATATCACCCCCATCTCTAAGTCTGAGGAAGGAAGTGATAAGAGACCTCGAACCATCTTTAAGCCTATCCGAACATGAGACACTAGAAGAAGTAATTGAGGAGTTAGACGTCT
>JAPUIC010000071.1 GCA_027297425.1 Nitrososphaerota archaeon
AAGAAAACAAATACTCCTACCTACAGTCGTCTAGGATGACAGATCCAAGCACATACTTCCAGCATCTATCATTAAGTACTGAAAAAGGTAAGGTATCCTTAGATGAACCTGTAACTTTCGAGCTTAAATTCTCGATTTCAGGAGGACTAAGAGATTCCTTCCATCAGGAGGCATGGGAGTCTGCGTGGAATAAACACGATAATACTTTACGCGTTCGTTACGACGTTGAGATATATAGAAAAGCTGGAGGAATACTGAAATCTAGCATAGTCAAGCCCAAGAAGTTTAAGCGGAAAGCGACACTGTATTGGAGTCGAAATCCTGAACTTCCTTATAGAATATGGGCCATGATCATCGACGAGAATGGGAGGCCTAGCCTTCCAGGAAATGAAGAAGACGCTAGGAAGGCTCTCTTCGATGGAAGTCTAAAATTTGGTCTACTTGGCAGCGATATTGGGAAGGGGAAACATACTATTCAAGCAAAAATAAGAACTCGTTGGGGGAAGCACTCGTATATACCTCAGGGTGATATACGGGGCGCGACAAACAAGTTATCTCTAGAGTGTACATAATTTCTATAAAATAACTAATTCTGAGATGAAAGTTTATGAGGCTTACTTTAAAGTTAGATAGGCTGGAACGGAGCTAGATGAAGATAGTTGGATTATGATGTCATAGTAGCGGGCGGCGGTATGGCTGGTTTGATCACGGCAGCCTCTGTTGCAAAACACTCAAACCAAAACTTGGACATACTTGTAGTCGATAGAAATCTCCGACCAGACGCAGGCAAGAAGACGATTAATGGCTGGATATGTGGTGATGCTGTCAGTAAGAGAAGTGTGGATAGTATAGCGGAACATATTGGGATAAAATATGGGAAGCCAGAACTCGAGCAACCAGTAAAGGGTGTTGTAGCATATTCACCGAATCATGAGAGCAAGGTTCTATTTGACGGCGAAGGTTACGTCCTTAACCGAAGAATTCTTCCTAAACGACAAGTTGCTGACGCTGAAAAGCTAGGTGTAAAGTTTGAGTTTGGTGTATTACTCGATAGCTTACAGCATGAAAACGGTTTTGTCACCGGTGTCGAGGGCGCCTATGTTAAGGATCTCAAGCCGTTCAAGAAGAGCTCGAAGATTGTTATAGATTCGAGCGGATCGGCCTCGAAGTTGAGGGCAAACCTCCCGATAGAGAGCTTCATCCAGAAGGAGATTGATAAAGAAAATGACTTAGAGTCAACTGGCCGATATATACTGGAGTTTGAAAGAGGGAAAGAAGATGATACCTACTTCGATCCAGATTACGCCATAATCCATCTTGATCAAGATCTTGCCCCTGGTGGATATGCATGGGTCTTTCCGAAGGGTGAGAATAAGGTAAATATTGGTTTAGGTGTTCAACATAGATGGCTTGTAGCTCGAAATCGGAGGATGGGAAAGAACGACAACCTGCAGAGCCTCATAGACCAATATATTGCGGCGAATCCGGTAATCAAGAAGCACAGGCCGCCCGTTGGAGATGCTGACGCTGGAAATGTAACGGGAAATTGGCAGGTTCCAGTCAGACGACAAAATGACTGTCTAGTTGCTAATGGATACATCATAATCGGTGATTCTGCATGGATGCCAAGGCCGATAGATGCAGGTGGAATAGGACCAACCATCATGGCAAGTGTTATAGCGGGTCGGACTATTGCACAAGCTCTGGAAGCTGGGGACTCGAGTCAAGAGGCTCTCTGGGGATATAATCTGGAGTATATGAAATCTTATGGCTACCAGATGGCAAGCTTTGAGGTCCTAAGAAGATACCTTCAGACGATAAGTAATGAAGAGATCGACTTCGGGATGAAACATTTTCTATCCCAGGACGATGTGGATAGGATAACCGAGCGAGAACATCCCAAGTTCAATAAGGTGAAACTATTCGATCCTCTTATGTGGCTTAGAATTCTCTCGAGGTTCCCTCTGGCTTCAGGACTAAGGTATACGGCTAAAAAGAGTGAGAAACTCATCGAGCACAGTATAATGTTTCCAGAAACTTCAAAGGGGTTTCCAGAGTGGCACAAGGTACATACGAGGGAACTTGATGAAGCCTATGAACGATTCTCTAAGGCATGACTAAGTAGAATGACTAAAATAATTCCTTTATTCACCTATGAGGCTGATAGAAATGGCAAAGTATGATGGAATAGTTGGTCAAGAGGTCCTAAGTGTGGAAGATGAAGAGAATGGAATAACTATAGTTTTCCGAGATAACCGCTTTCTGTTCGTGAAAGTAATAGACGGGAAAATACAGACCGAATCTGTTCCTGAGTAGAAACTCGCTAAACCATTAATCGCCCGTGCTCTATCTTGATGCATCTATCGTAAACAACCTTTATTCCGTTTTCTCTAGCCTTATCCTCTGACTGTTTGTGATGAATACCTAGCTGCAACCAGATTGCAGTGGGATTTTTGGAGATAGCTGACTCTATCAGTTGCGGGATGTCTAGCGAAGGCCTAAAAATATTGATGAGATCTACTGGCCGAGGAATGTCGGTTAAGCTCGCAAAAGCTTTCAATCCCATGATACGATCAGCATTTGGATTTATGGGAACGACATCATAACCATGTTCCAATAGATATCTAGGGACATCATGTGCAGCTTTGCCAGGATTCCTCGACATCCCAACAACGGCGATACTTTTGAGCTTTAGTATGCCGATAATCTCCGAGTCAGTTAAGCCGTCGTTAGCCCGGTCCAATTCTATGTATTGGGTTACCTGTCATTAGTAAATTCTTTTCCAAAACGGTTAAGAAGTATCTGGTACAATTGAATAAGCGAATATGGGTAAAAAAATAGCTATGGTTATGCTGAGCACGACTGATCTCCCTGACGGAGAGAATGAAGATGTTGCAGCTATTATGAAAGAAGCTCTCCAAGATGGACTACTTACAGTTGATGAGACCTCATCACTCAACAGCTGGAAGATCGATAAAGTATCTGTTATAGACCTGTAACGAGGGCGATAACCTCCGGGGTTACGAATGCCTCGATGAGTGCAGCCAAGAGGAGCATCGGTAAGACAAGCCTCAGAAAGGACTTAACGCCTGTAGTGAGCGAATCTTTCACAAAGCTCCTCTGTTTACGAATTCTATTCCAAACTTGACTGCCCACTTTGAAGCCTAAAGCGGCTGCATATAGTAGTGCAGGGATTTCTAGAATACCATGCGGTACTAATGCTGCGATTATGAAAGCAGGTCCAATCGTGACATTTGTTAGATTAATCACAAGACCAATTACCCCCCCATTAATGATCAGAAAGAAGGCCGGTAACGTTCCCAAGGCAAGTCCTAGGATCATAAAAACGAAGCTCTTGACAGCGTTGTTTACAAAAATAAACGCTGCTAACTCCGTTCTTGTGAGTTCTGCGAATCCGGCGAATAGATCTCTGAACTCATTAAAAAAATCATCAGCTCCCTGACCCTCGGTAATACTGGGATGGAATCCTAAAGAGTAGCCCGCGATTAATGCCATCGTGAATAGGATAGTGCTGAGCAGAAGAGTTCTTCGAATTGAAGAATCGTACCTCTCTTCCTCGGTGACATTACCGTTCACGCCGATATCTATTGGATGATCAAATTCGTCGTCTCCTGGAGTCACAGGTTTCATTAAAGAAACTGCAACGCAATTATAAAAGGAGCGCGTAAAAACTCTATCGGAAGAGTTACGGAACCCCGTCTAAAACTAACTGACTAGTACCGGAGTAATATGCTGTAATTGACATTCATAAAAAATCGCGCGATATTCTAATCAGTAATTTTAGACTATGGGTTTACCGATGATCTCGATGTCTCCTAGTTCTGTTCCTTGACCTTTTGTCATCCTCTCATAAATCTCTAAAGCAGCCCCCTTGTGAAGATACTCGTTATTATTGCCACACCTGTAAGAGTATGTACATCTAGGACAGCCGTCCTCGTTGATGCATGGACATTCAGCTAGTATCTTCCCCCCTCTTTCGATGGCCCTCTCTAATCTCTCAAATAGTACTCTGCTGGCCCCATTTCCACCTGAGGCACCATCATAGACGAAGATAATTCCTGATGTGTCCATCGAAATCCCACCCATATCTCCCGACGCCCCTCCGGTAATCATGCTAGTGCCCTCGATGATGACATGCTCACAAGCGTGAAATCCACTCGCCAAGACATACTCTTTTTTCTCTGGGCTCGTCTCTTTCAATAGGTGATCCGGCTCTGGGGCTCTGAACACAATCCCTTTCGTTACAAATTCAAATTCTATCGGTTTCTCCAGATAGACGCGTGTGCCCTTGTTAACATCCGAGCCTATTTCTACGTTGACATACCCTACTACCACCTTCCTTATCGATAAAGTGCAGTAAGCCACCTCAATCCCTAAAACATTTCTCCGTTCATGAATCTCGACGATTCTTGGCCACTCCTCTTTCAAAGCCCTTGTATAGTATGGATAGTTGTACGGTATCCGTTCCAATACTGAGTAGCCATTATCCAGATCAAGGAGCGTACTTCTATATCTCGAGCTCGCTAAGAAATATATCGCTCCTTGATGTAGCTCATCAAGGGCTTGTGGAAGGATCCTCTCACCGACTCTCCTATTCGATAACCTGAGAGTAATACTACTACCCACACCTCTAATATCATAGCCTTGCAATTGCGTCCTAACTTCTCGATAATCTGGGAGTAGGGTCCCTTTACTCCCTCCTTCTAGCAACAATCGCTTCTCTATCAGCTCTTGCTTAATTCCATCGAAATCCGCAAATTCAT
>JAPUIC010000072.1 GCA_027297425.1 Nitrososphaerota archaeon
TCGAAGGAATTAACGTCTATCAAGCTCGTAAGCAGATAGGTCGAAATCTAGCAAAGAAGTTGAACAAGAGCGCTGATGTCGTAATTCCTGTTCCAGACTCTGCTAGGCCAGCAGCTCTCGGTTATGCTGAGGCGAGTGGCATTCCACTCGAGGAAGGATTGATGAAGGATAGGTATAGTAAGAGAGGAAGAATTAGAAGTTTCATAGAACCAAACGAGGAATCCAGAGAGGAAGTGAATAAGAAGATTATTGCTATTCCAAGTACTGTAAAAGGGAAAGAGGTCCTCGTTATCGATGATAGTATAGTTCGTGGGACTAGCTCCTCAATTATCTCATCTACTCTAGTTAAAGCCGGTGCCAAGAAGGTATCGATGGCTGTCACCTTTCCCCCAGTTCGGTATCCATGCTATGCCGGAATCGATTTCCCCAACAAGGATGAACTTGTGGCCGGCAGAATAGATAATTCAGATGATATCATTACTCTTTCTAAAAAAGTGGCGTCTGAGATAGGTGTCGAATCTCTCGACTATAATGATATCGACGGGCTTAGCGAGGGGATCGGCCTACCATTGAGTCAGATCTGCACGTCTTGTATCACCGGGGACTATTCTAATCTTGGATTTCAACCTAAGATAAGAACCCGAAAGGAAATGAAAGATGAATAGATGTAGCCTCTGAGCCATTTATCCATGGTAAATATCCTGCTAGTGGGTTCCGGGGGTAGAGAAGCTGCCTTGGAATGGAAACTAAAGCAGAGTAAACTTGTAGATCAAGTCTTTACCGCACCTGGAAATGCGGGCAGTATTAACAACCTTCCATACGGTTCTGAGGATATTCATAGATTGGTGGATTTTGCACATGAGCACCACGCATTTACCGTAGTGGGTCCAGAGGCTCCCTTATCCGCAGGTTTGGTAAATACAATGGAGGACGACGGGTTGGAGGCCTTCGGTCCATCGAAAGAAGCTACTCAACTAGAGAGTAGCAAGATTTATGCCAAGAAATTCATGAAGCGCCAAAACATCCCTACTCCAGAATTTGAGATATTTGACGAATATGATCTAGCGGAAAAATATGTCGAATCGAGGAGACCTGGTGTAGTAGTAAAGGCTGATGGTTTGGCGAGTGGTAAGGGTGTCTTCGTATGCTCCAATTTAGAAGAAACACGATCTGCTCTCAGGACTCTCTTAATCGATAGGCAACTCGGGTCTGCAGGCGAAAAGGTGATTATTGAAGAGACCCTTGGAGGAAAAGAAGCTTCCTGTTTTTTTATTTCCGATGGTAACCAAGTGATTCCCTTTTCTAGTGCTCAAGACCATAAGCGCATTTATGATGGCGACAAAGGCCCCAACACTGGCGGGATGGGTTGCTATTCTCCTGCACTCCTCTCCCAAGACGTTCAGGATGAAGTTACTCAAATTGCAAATAGAACAATCTCTGGGATGAAGCACGAAGGGGTTCCGTACAAGGGATTCCTATACTTGGGCCTCATGATAGCTGACGATAAACCCCATTTGCTTGAATTTAATGTACGGCTAGGCGATCCCGAGGCTCAAGCTTTACTGCCTAGGTGTAGTAGTGACCTATTCCCGTATCTAAAAGCCTGTGTAGATGGAGACTTGCCGAAGATGGAGCCGATGGACTGGACCCGACGTCACTCTGTATGCGTGGTTATGGCTTCTGGGGGCTATCCGAATAAATTTGATACAGGTAAGAAAATTTCTGGTCTTACTGATATGTCTGTACCTCAAGATGTCCATGTCTTTCACGCAGGAACAAAGAAAGAAGATGACAACATCCTAACGAATGGAGGTCGCGTCATAGGCGTTACGGCTCTTGGGGATACCGTGAGAGCGGCTCGAGATGTCGCCTACGTCTCGGTGAGCAGGATTTCATGGGATGGCGAGTACCATAGAAAAGACATCGCATCAAGCGCGTGTAAAGAGCAGTAAGTAGTCTTAGATGTAATTAGCTCAGGTGATACCCAAGTTAAGTAATATAAAGTCCAAAATTGGTCATATACTGCTGGTGTGGTATTGAAGACAGAATCTAAGAAAAAGCAGGGCCAAGAAAAGATCGCAATAATTGCGGGCAGTAAGTCGGATATTAAGATCGTAGATGACACCTCAAAAACATTGAGCCTCTTAGGTTTAGATCATGATATACAATTCATATCTGCTCATAGGTCTCCAGAACAACTTCGGAAATTTGTGCTGACCTCTAAAGTAGATCTCTTTATCGGAATCGCAGGGCTTTCTGCTCAACTACCTGGATTTATTGCCTCACTAACTTCTCGGCCCGTTATCGGGGTACCTGTAGATGTGAAGCTCGGCGGTCTAGACGCTCTGCTCTCGATTGTTCAAATGCCCCCGAGAGTTCCGGTTGCTTGTGTCGGTGTAGATAACGGAAAAAATGCTGCCATATTAGCCGGTGAAATTCTGGCTCTAAAGTATCCCCTTTTGCTAAAGAAGATACAGGATATCAGAAAGTAGAGATAAATCGTGGATGTCGATCTAAACTCCTTAAAACTAGTAGCCAAGGGGAAGGTAAAAGACATTTACGAATGGGGCTCCAAGGAGCTACTATTCGTTTTCAGCGACAGGGTCTCTGCCTATGATGTGATTCTCCCTTCCTTAATACCCCGAAAAGGGGAAGTGCTCTCTGCATTTGCATCTTATTTCTTCAGTACTCTTTCTTTGCCCAATCACATGGTTCAGCGAGTAGACCGAAACAAGATGATTGTCAAGAAACTACAGATGATCCGCATGGAGTGTATTGTTAGGGGCTACATGTATGGGAGTCTATTTGAGAGATATAAAGTAAATCCAATGGGACTTCCTTCAGGCCTAAAGAGAGCAGAAATCCTAGGTGAACCGATGTTCGATCCAACCACGAAATCTGATAAGGATGTTCCAATTACTAAGGCCGAAGCTGTAAAAACAGTCGTTACTAATGAGGAGTATGAATTTTTGAGGGAAGAAAGTCTGGGGCTTTATCGGGAACTTAGTCAGCAATCTGAAAAGGCGGATTTCATTATGGCTGATGTTAAGATCGAATTCGGTAAAGACGATGATGGAAGGATTTTCTTGGCTGATTCAATCGGCCCAGACGAATTTAGACTCTGGCCTAGGGCCAAGTATCAAATCGGATCATTGCAAGAAAGTTTCGATAAGCAGCCTGTGAGAGATTGGCTATCTTCTATCGGCTATAAAACCAAATTAGATAACGCTCTGAAGATCGGAAGCCCTGTCCCGGAACCCCCTACTCTTCCTCAAGAACTAATAGCGCTGGTGAGCGGACGGTATGTTGAAGCATATCAGCGAATAACTGGACTGACCCTCTGAATGAAACCCTTGAAGTATGCTAGTGTAGGTGTGGATATACAGCGGATTAAGGGCATTCATGAGTCTATCTATCCAATGATGATGAAGACATATTCTAACCGGAAGGGCCTGGTTGGTCGACCGCTTCCTGTTGTGGGTCACTATGCTGGCCTCATAGATTTGGGAAAGAGCGGACTTCTTGCTCTCCATGTGGATGGCGTAGGAACCAAGGTAGTAATCGCCCAGATGTTACGACGATATGATACTATCGGGATAGATTGCATAGCTATGTGTGTAAACGACATAATCTGTACTGGTGCTGAACCGTTATCCTTCATGGATTATATCGCTCTTGAAAAAGAAAATGGTGGTCTCGTAAAGGCGGTGATGAAAGGATTAGTCAATGGTGCACGGGATGCAAGGATCTCCATTATTGGTGGAGAGACCGCGATTTTGGGCGATGTAATAAAGGGCGATCATGGAGATGGGTTTGATTTAGCAGGGATGGCTGTTGGACTAGCCAAGAGAAAAGATCTAGTCATGGGTGATAAGATTCGACCCGGCGATACCATAATTGGACTCGAGAGCTCAGGAATTCACTCGAACGGACTCACTCTAGCCCGTAAAGTTATGCTCAACCGGTTCAGCTTGGATCATAAGTTTGCAGATTCTGATATACCACTGGGTGAGAGTTTGATCACCCCTACTCGAATATACGTTAAGCCTATCTTGGAATTGTTAAAAAATTTCAATGTGCATGGTTTAGCTCACATAACTGGTGGTGGCTTTGTAAAACTCATTCGTCTGAAAAACGAAGTAGGTTTTAGACTTGACACTATGCCTGAAGGGGATCAGATCTTCCATGAAATTAGGAAGGCCGGAAAGCTCTCCCTGGTTGAAATGTACCGAACCTTCAATATGGGCATTGGATTCTGC
>JAPUIC010000073.1 GCA_027297425.1 Nitrososphaerota archaeon
CGACACGAGTGAAATTTTAAAGGACGAAGAACGGCTGAAGAAAAAAGGAATATTGGGTGAAGAGGAGGGTATACTCTTCAGGGCAGAACAGGTACGATTTAGGCAACTCATTCACCCTAAACGGTTGATAATAACTGAGAAGCAGATAATTTTCTATACTCCGAAGTGGATCGGCCATCAGATCGAATCCTACGGTCTTAGGTCAGACCGGCGGCTCCTTGATATTACTGTCGAGGAATTTTTTAGGACCAGCACCATAATGATGACGACGATGACTGACGCGGCAACCTTTAAGGATCTTCCGAAGGGAGCTGCCGTGGTTGCTCTAAATACCTTAAGGGGGATCAGCAAAGATCTGAAAGAGAACATCTGATAATGTAGTGGGGAATGTGTTTATTCTCTTATCTGAATAAATAATCTTTAAGTTGGTTTCGATTGAAGCCACTTTCTAATCGCACCGACCACTTCATCAGACGTGTGTTTCCTTAGTCCACTAACTTCGACATCAGCCCACATCGTCTTGATCCTAACTTTGCTGAAGAACAGTCCAGAGGTGACAAAAACATCCTGAATGAAACTATAATCGAAAGAATTTAGCCGATATCCGAACCATCTTGGAGAATGTATCAAGATCTGTTTATCAGTGACGACGAGACTTCGAGGATGTATAAGCTTCTTAATTCTATTTTGTCGGCAGTGAACGATAATCTTCTCGGTTTCTTGAAGAACCCTTTCCTGTATTACCTTGGGAACAGCCATTTATCGTAACCAGTTGAATATCTTAATGACATCTACCGGCTATCTATGTAGGGGTTTCACTGATAGTCTATGAAATGGCCAATTAGGATGTGTCTATGGACCGTCGATATTCGTGGGTAACCTAAACTCGCTACCCTGAGGGAAGATAAGCCTCAGGTTTCTTCTCAAAAATTGCTTTACATCCATCACAGCAGAAGTAATACGTAGTGTTGTTGTGAGTTGTAGAGGGGGACGAACTCTCTTCGACCTCCATTTCGCATACTGGATCTTTTGCCATCTCAATTATTCTCTTCCTATTCGTATTTAAACACTATTCTGATTGTAAGTCTATCATGCTATCCGCTGGGCACCAACAACATGATATAGTTCGACCATTAAACTCTGATATCGAATTGCAAAAGGCGAACGGTAGAATGAGCACTACCCCAGATGAAAAGTCATCATCACGGGTAAAGATGGTCGATGTTGAAGGACCCGGCGATGCATATCTAGAGCTCTTTGAAGCCTACGGTGCGGATTATGTATTCGCATCTCCAGGTTCAGAGATGAGTCACCTTTGGGAATTCTTAGTTAAGTTCAAGGCTAACGGACGAAGGTTACAATACATCAATTGTCGACACGAGTCGCTTGCTGTTGCTATGGCTTATGGATATACCCACGCCACAAATAAGGCTCAGGTTGTTCTGCTCCACGTAGATGCCGGTTTCCTGAACGGGTCGACTATGATATATGGTGCCTATAAGGAAAATGTTCAGATGGTCGTAGTTACGGGCGAGGTGGTAACCTTCGAAGAAGAAAATCCAGCGGGATCTTCCTTTCAGTATATTACCTTGCAGGACCGACGGCTTGGCGTATCAGATCTAGCTGCCCCAATTACAAAATGGGATTACTTTGTTCACACGAATCTTAATGTTGACAAGATTATTGGTAGAGCATTTCAACTAGCCAATGCAAACCCTAAAGGGCCTACCGTACTAACAATGTCGAAGGAAACAGCTGCAGAAAAGATGACCTCTGTAGCTATTCCTAAGGTTATCCCAGAAGACGTGCCCAGTGCACCCAGCAAGAGTATCCTCTCGAAAGTCTCCAAACTACTAGTTTCGGCCAAGCTCCCAGTCATTATTGTTGGTGACCCGGGGAGATATGCGAGTACGGTAAGAGGTCTGGTCGAGCTTACTGAACTTATAGGTGCTCCAGTATTACAGGCATACCCAAACCGAACGATGAGCTATCCATTTAGGCATCCGCTCCATCAAGGATTTACGCGATCCGCACTATTGGATGAAGCGGACCTAGTATTAGTTGTAGATTCCTGTATGCCTTGGTTTCCGTTATCCCTTAAGGGTCCCAAAGATGCGACGGTAATCACGATCGCTTCCGATCCTCTTCACTCCAAGCTTGCTTATTGGACCCTACCTTCTGACATAATGATAAACGCTGACTCCCGAATTGCGATTCCTGAGTTAGTAGATGCGATAAAATCTAACCCTACGCACCAGGAGAACCTCAGAGTCTATCAAGATAGAATTCAGCGATTCACTCAAGAAAATGAGAGGAGGTTCGCGAGAAATAAGGAGGCAGCAATGAACGTTAGAGATGACAAGCCCATTGATTCGAAATGGTTATGCCACGTGCTGAATAATGTGATAGATCAGGACTCTATAATTGTTTCTGAGATGATTATACACTCTAGAGATCTTTACTCTCAGTTGGAGCGAACCAAACCAGGCACATTTTACTCGGCGATATTGGGCGGCGGTTTGGGAGCAGGACTTGGCATGGCCATGGGTCTAAAATTAGCCAACAAGGACAAACAGGTTATAGCGTTAATAGGTGATGGCTCCTTTAACTATAATCCAGTGCCTGCAGCTTTCGGTGCTTCCCAAGAGTACTCTCTACCGTTTCTTACGGTTATTTTCAATAATCAAGCCTACTTCTCGATGAGAGGCGATCTTCTCAGGAGATTTAAAGGGGGGTGGTCCGATAGAAAACAGACCTACTTGGGGACTACCATAACGCCAAGGCCAGAATATGCGTCATTAGCTAAAGCATGGGGTGGTTATGGTGAAACTGTTGAGGATCCAGAAAAGATAGAAAGCGCTCTTAAGGCCGGGCTTGAAGCCGTAAGTCAAGGTAGGTTTGCGATCATTGATGTAGTGTTGAAGGAGACAATATCAATGACGGACTGATCTAAGACTGTACCTTGTTCTATCTCTTATCCATCCGTACCCGTCCGGAGTAGAGGCGAAACTTCATTCAATTAATTATCCACACGGATGATCTGACTTGGTAGAAGAGGCTCAGACGAATCGTTCTGAGGATAGAGTAGCTAGTTCAACCAGGACCGTGGTTCTTGTAGGAACCTCTCATTCGATCAACCATGCGTACGCGGGATTGTTTCCGATATTACTGCCTTTCATCGTCACGGAACTATCTCTCTCATATACGCAGGTTGGCTTGGTTTTGGCTGCTGGTAGCGTAGTCGGAGGACTGACTCAACTAGGTTTCGGAGTATTAGCTAGATACGTTCCAAGGAATCTACTACTCGGGATATCGCACGTGTGCTTGGGCATAACACAGATCATTTACGGCTCTGTCACCAGCTTAACTCAGCTGATCGGGGTTCGTGGTGCATACTCTCTTGCAGCAAGTCCACAGCATCCTGTTGGTAATGCGTTAATAACTTCAGGTATGGGGCGTAAGTCCTTCGGACGCTCTCTCGGCATTAATAATTCACTTGCTAATGTGGGTACTGTCGTTGCACCTCTTGTTGGGGTAGCGTTGGTACTGACCATTGGATGGCGAACGACATTCATGGTATTTTCGGTCCCAGCAATTATCGTCGGATTCTTGATCATGTTTTTGCTAAGATCCGCAAAAAAAACTCCATCCGACGGGAAAAGAATCCCACTAGGCAGGGAAATGCTAAACATGGTTAGGAACCGGAATGTCCTTACTATCATCGGTGGGCAGACAATGATGGCTGCCGGGCGGGCCTTGACCATTCCTGCGTACGTACCGCTGTATCTCTCACATGAACTCAATCTTCCATTAGGATACTGGGGACCTATGTTTTCTTTCATTATGGTGGGAAGTATAGTAGGTCCATATGTAATGGGACGCGCCTCAGATAAAGTTGGCAGGTTAAAGTTGATAATGTTAAGTCTAATACTTGCATCTACTGCGACGTTCGCTTTTACATTCTTGCCAGGTCGTAGCCTATTATTACCCATAGTTCTATTTGTAATGGCTTTTGCTTACTTTGCTTCGAGTCCTATAATCCAAGCGTTTCTCGCTGACTCTGTTGATAAAGGCTCTCAGGACCTAGTATTCGGGTTTTACTTTACCGTCGTCTTTGGAATTGGCGCTTTATGGCCGACGGTAACTGGTTGGGTAATCGATAATTACGGATTTACAGCCGCGTTTCGGCTAATAGCATCAACAAATCTTCTAGCGGCAGTATGGTTCCTATTTGCGAAGGAGCACCGTGACTGATCTAACACCTTTAGTTGGATAGTCCATATTTCGAACGTCTACCAGACTGATAGAATCGAGACGGCTTGAACTTATCTATCAAATGTCCTGGTTATGACTTTGAATAGATATCACTGTTGGGATGTAAAGTTGACCATGCAAACCAAAAGCCAGTAAAGGCGGGAATCTGCCTCAGCTTACTCCCTTTGAGTGGTCCAGACGTTGCAATTCCTCCGATATTCCAACTACTCCCCGTGTCATTGTCGACGAATCCACCTTCAGCTATATTGAAATCGAGCTCTCTATCTCCAAGCAAGGGATCGAAAATCACACCTGTTCTCTCCGAGGGATTTGAGTAAATAGCTACCTTCTTACCATTCACCTCATCTATCACGACATCTAACCCGATCTCTTCAAGTGGGTATGCTCTGCCAGTCCTCCCTTCTTCAAGACCTACGATGATCTCCTTTGGGCCACGTCGAGAGTCTGTTACTGATACGGGGAATACCGGACCTCCAGACTTATTGTATCCTTCATAGTGATCCTGATCGTATGGTCTAGAGAAACCAGTTTGTCTAGATAATACTTGAGAGTCTGGGTGAACCCTCCTCCAGTCGCGCCAGGTCGTCGTTATGGATGGAAGCAGTCTCATCCGGCTAGTCTTTAATGCACCATCGATCGCCATGCCCCCAACTTGCCACCAGGAGCTATTCGTTTCGTTGTCATACATTACCAGGTTACTTTCGTAGAGCGCACCAGTATTCCCAAAAGTGAGGTCCAAATTGTCTATCTGGGGATCGAAGACCATCCCTGTGTATGTGAGAGGGCAATAGGTGACCAACACCCGCTTTCCTCCTATAGTTTCATTTACTATCTCATGCCAATTCATTATCCCTATGGGATAAGCTCGCGCATCACCATCATTCTCATAACCCACGATGAAATCTTGGTCCCTCAGCGGGGTTTTATCTGCGCCTTCATAGACCGGGGAGGTTAGTGGAGGTATTGCGTCCTTGGGAACGTCTGGAATGATCCGTGGTTCATTTGTGCGAATAATTCCTTGGCTCTGCCTTGCTGAATTACTACCTCGCGAATTAAGAAAATTGATGCCTAGAACTGATGCTATAGTTACTCCGAAGGCAGCGGCTACACCGATCCGTATCAGCCGTCGTCTCCCTGAGACCACCAAATATCAAATCCGTCTGCTTCGCTCAATGGCTGCAGCGTTAATTATCGCCTTTGTGAGTTGATCATCACTCGGCACTACACCCTGACTTATTCTCTTTCCACCGACC
>JAPUIC010000074.1 GCA_027297425.1 Nitrososphaerota archaeon
CTCCTTGTAGCCCCAAAGAAAGTTTTCAAGGGTCTTTTCCTTCGTTAATACCGACCAGTAGTTCGCATCTCCTTTGTATGGGCAACTAGTCTTCTTTTGAGTCGGAACTAGATCCAGCAGAAAATCGTCTTTTGTTAGGTAATATCTGGTAGGCAGACCTGTTTCGAAAAGGAGCGTAGGACTCGAGCTTTCTGCAATTATCTCCCCTTCAACGATCACTTTGACTTTCCTGGAACTCTTCAGAACATCAATTCTTTTATGCGGATCTCTGGCATGCACAAAGACCTCTTCGTCTTCCTCATACCATGCATCCATATCCTCCCACGAAAAGGCTACATAATCACGGATATCTCTCAAAGATGGCAGCGGCTTTTCATATGACCAAGCGCCGTCTTCTACCAACCTATTCCCAGATCTGATATTCCAGTATACCACTGTTCCTTTTTCCGGGTCCTCAATTCTTCGACCAGATCGAACTAGAGCATCCATCATTATGTCTTCCTTGGGGAAGTAATAGGTCGGGGGACGTCCGCCTTCTCCTACAAGCAAAGCTCTTATGCTCGTCACAATTGTTCTTTTCCCGAAAACTACCCTTATCATCTTAGGGCTCGGCTCTATCCAGATCGTTGAAATTGATCGAACACCCCATTACTAAATTTCATCAAAGCAATCTAGTCTTGCTGAAAAAATCAACGACCAGTACATGTCTATTCCACAAAGATGGCCGGTCTAAAAGGAAGTGCAGAAGAAGCTCTGCCTTTAGGATCATATTTAGATCCGTCTTCCTCCTCGAAGAATTGAATCTTAGAGTTTAACTCCCGTTCAAGGAACGCTTGTCCATCGGCGATAATCTTCAACCCATTGAGTTTGCCGATCTCTATTCTCAAATCCCTTGTTTCTTTCGGAAGCGAGTTAACTTCCTTTATCGCTTTTTGGACAAAAATTGAAACTTCTTTCCCTCTGGTTCTCATTGCTTCGTCCTGCATTAGGGAGTTCAAGACATCCCCTATGGCCGGTTGTGAATCAACCGCCATGGACAATATCTTGGAATATGCCTCCTCCTTCCATGGGGCAGGAAGATAGTATGTTATCGTCGTAGGTTTGATCTTAGTTACTCGTAGGATACTTAGTGTATCCTCCAAAAGTAACTTTATCAGCGATTCCTCCTCCTCTATCCTTCCATCAATTTTTTCGGGATCGGAGGTAGGCCATGACGCCTTGCACACAAGTCCATCATTTCCCATCTGTTCCCATATCTCCTCGCATAAGAATGGAGAAAACGGTGCAAGTAGTCTCACTCTTGTATCCAAAACGGCTCTTAAGACCTTTGAGTCATCTATATCCGATTCCTTCCTAGCCGAAATTCTACGATTGTACCATTGAAGATCTTGATCCATTCTATGAACAGCATGGTTGATCGCTTCCCTTACCCTAAGTTTCTCTAGTGCCTCAGTAGTATCTGAAATGATTCTTTGTAGGCGACTCAACAACCATCTCCCCTCAGATCTCTGAACTTCAGAACCGTTTCCACGAGTGACCATTGCTGATTGGGCGAAGGAATTGAAACGCTCCAGTCGCTCTCTATACGTCCTAACAAGATCTAGGCCAAAATCAGCATCTTGGAGCAGTTCCGCTGACGCTAGAATTGCCATCCTCAACGGATCAGCCCCGTGAGATCTGACCGCCTGTCTCAACGGAATGATATTGCCGAAAGATTTTGACATCTTCTTTCCATCCATAAGAACACTACCATTCGTAACAATTTGCTTGGGCCAATACTTTTCAGGAAATATCACTGCATGATTAAAGATGAAGAAGGTTAGGTGATTCGGAACTAGGTCTCTGCCGGAGTGTCTGGTGTCAACTGGATAAAAATAATCGAACTCGTTACGCAGACTCTCGAGAATACCCTCTTGGATCCCGCAGTTTTCGGAAAGCTCGCTGACCTTTCCTTCGTGGAGGAAGAGATAGTTGAATATCTCGTCTGATAGCTGATTTGGCTGTATATTATGTTCTGAAATCAGCCTCGCGATTGTATAATATGACATATAGATTACCGAGTCAGAAAGGCTTTCGATTATCCACTTATCATCCCATGGTAGCTTTGTACCCAGCCCCGAGCCTCTGGCACATGCACGACCTCTTAGC
Organism: Nitrososphaerota archaeon; assembly: GCA_027297425.1. Classification (GTDB taxonomy): domain Archaea; phylum Thermoproteota; class Nitrososphaeria; order Nitrososphaerales; family JAPUIC01; genus JAPUIC01. The sequence goes on from JAPUIC010000074.1 coordinate 2,149, forward strand.
CAATCTATAACATAGTGAAATTCGTCTAAAAGTTCTGCTGGAAGTATATTCATCTGTGCTAGGCATGCTGATGCTTTTTCTTTCCACGAAGCATCTCCATAGTTAATGAACCATTGATCCTTGAAGATCTTTACCGTACATCTAGTCCCACATCTACACGTAATGGGCCCATTGATGAGTTCATGCATGGGGGAAGAATGACCAGATTTCTGGAGATCATTCTTTACTAAGTCGCGAGCCTTACTCACTTCCATACCTGAATAAATTCCAGTATTTTCCATCATGGTTCCGCTCCGAAATTCCTTAGCGTACAGTTGAGAAGTAGCAGCCTCCAGTTTAGAGAAGTCCTGAAGATCTATCCCTTTTTTCTGGATAATCTGTTCTGCTGGGATGCCGTCAAATTCCTCAGTCCCAATGATCTTGATCGCTTTCAATTGGGAGATCTCTTCCTTCATTTCTTGAGGTCGGGGGTCAAGTTTCAATTTTTCTAGAGCTTGAAAATCGAATGGAGCATGCCCCGGTACCGACATTACTATGCCCGTAGCCTGTTCCAGATCGACGAAATCTGCTGGTAGTATAGGCACAAGTGAATTGGTAATCGGGTTCTTAGCAGCCTTCCCGATAAGAGATGACGCTGAAATTGAATCCTTTACAACTACTCTCTTGCCGAGAAAAGTGAGCTTTGTTGCAGCGGATTTTGATATAATCCAAGGTTCACCATCAACATCCGCACGAACGTACTCCGCATCTGGTTTTACCCATAGGTTGGTAACGCCGAAGACAGTTTCGCATCTCAGAGTAGCAGATGGCAAGATATCCTTTCCAATACGAAATTTGATCAAGACAAATTCTGAAATTTCTGGCTCAATATCCCCTAACGTATCGTGCTGCCCAACTGGATTGCCATCGTTAGGACACCATCCTACTGGATGACTCCCTCGGGTGATAAGCCCTTGTTCTGACAATCTCCTAAATTGCCACTCAATAAATTTAGAATAGGTCGGGTCGATAGTTGTGAACTCCCTTCTCCAGTCTATTGAGTATCCGATCTCCATCATTCCTTCCTTGATTTCTTGATGGAAGTATTGAGCAATCTTTAGCGGATCACTAAAACTCTTGATCTCTTCCTTCCCTACTTTATAGATCTCCGAAAAGGTATCAAGGAGATCGCGATCTTCGGCTGCTATCCTCTTGGCCATAGCCAAGATAGGTGTCCCCGTGTAATGAAAGGCCATGGGGAAGAGGACATTATAACCTCTCATTCGCTTATACCTTGCATGAACATCGGCTAGAGTGTAGGTCCTGCCATGGCCTAAATGCTGGGGCGAGTTAGGATATGGATAAGCTACAGTGACAAAATATTTCGGTTTATCAGGAATGGGATCTGCATTAAAACTCCCTTCTTCCTTCCAAACGCGTCTCCACTTGGCTTCAATACCTCCCCAATCTAACACCAATATGACTACCTTGCTGAAGAAATCATCTTCTTAATTATCTCTGCCAATTTTGACTCGGTAGCCCCTACCTTTTCAACTAGAGTCCCACCGCCCTGACCAAATCTCTCGTCTCCGCCGCCTGTCCCCCCAACAGTGACTGAGAGTTCTCTAGCCAGTTCGTTGGCTTTGATACCGATTTTTCTAGCATCCTCGCCGCAGAAAGTTAGTACGCGGACGCTCTTCTCTCTTTTGATGATCGCGCAGTAGACGAGATCCTTTATTTCAGCTGTAGCTTGTTCACCAAGCCCGATCTGTGCTTCTTCTCCAAGCGTCTCGTCAATAACGTAGACAACTCTAAGTCCATCTACTCTCTCGATTTGCCGGAAGTTTAAGAGACTAGCTTGTCCTAAGCTTTTTATCAGATTTTTCTGCTTCTTCTTTGAGTCATCGATCGTTTTTTTGAGGTTATCTACAGATTGCACGACCTTTTCTTGCTGAGCACCCAATAGTGTAGAAACATCGTTCAGAGTAGAATCTCTATTCTGGACGTACTCGATGGCCTTCTCACCTGCGAGAAATTCAATTCTTTCAACGCCATCTTGTGCCCTCTCTGTTTTCAGGATCTTTATCATGCCTACATCCCCAGTTTTGACACAATGTGTACCACCACATGCTTCAACGTCCCATTTCCCAATCTTGACAACCCTAACTGAACCAACTGGAACGGTTCCTCCTTGATAGAGCCTAAACCCATATCGTTTTTCGGCCTCACTTCTTGTCATCCAATCTATATCGATTGGAATATTCTCCATCACGATCTGATTAGCCAACAACTCAATCTTCGATACTTCATCACGGGTTAGATGCGCGAAGTGTGTTATGTCCAATCTGCTCTTCTCTACATCTTTGAAGGCTGAATGCTGCCACACCCATGAGCCTAACGTGTTCCGAGCCGAGGTATTTACTATATGAGTTGCAGTATGATGTCTGGTGAGTATCATTCTCCGTCGAGCATCTATTTTTCCTGTTACAGTCTGTCCATCCTTAAGGTCACAGGTATCAAGCTTATGGATTACTACACTGCCATACTTCTCTACATCTACTACTTTGTTCTTCTCAATGTAACCATGATCCGGCTCTTGACCTCCAGAACGAGGGTAGAACGCTGTTCGATCTAGGATAACTGATTTACCGTCCAGTACCCTAAGAACGGTGGCATCGAATTTCTCGGCATCCCTGTCCCGATAAAATATTAATTCGGTATCAGCAATATCGCGAATGTCGGCTTTGACTGGATGATCCTCGATAACTTTTTGATTATCATGTCGTGATGTAATATTGTCGTAGAAAGATACTGGGACTTCTATCTTTAGTCCAGATTCTTGAATAAGTTCTGGGGTAATTCCGTCTGATTCGTAAAGACGAATGAGATCTTGCTCCTTGGGAGCACTCTCCTTTGTGAGGAGCTGTTGGAGAATCTTCGACGTTCTCACCTTCATATTTCGATACCTTTCGGTTTCAACCTCTAGGATGGTCGTGATTTCATTTTCGTGCTCCTTGAGCTCAGGGTATATCCCTCGAAGATATTCAATATGCCACGATGCTACCTCTCCCAAATTAAGATCCCAGCTGTGTCGCCCAACAAGACTCAGAGCCCTCCTGAGTATAACTCGTAAGTTGTAACCACCCCCAACGTTACTTGGAAGCGCCCCGTCGGCAATAGCGAAGGTGAGCGTTCGAAGGTGGTCACAGATCGCATAAATCGCCTCAATCGGTTCAATAAATTGAGTGAGCTCTGTCTCTGTAATGTTCAGAGATTTCTTAAGGCCTCGACGCATTTCATCAAAGCTAGATTCGTCACCGATGAACCCACTAACATACTGGAAGTACTTCTGCAACAAGTCTCGTCGCATCTGGACTCCACATTTCCTAAGTACCTTTTCTAAAACAGGACCAAAGTTACAGTCATAACTGGTTGGAGTACCTTGAGTAATCCATGCAAACCTCTCTAGTCCTGCACCCATATCGATTACTTTTCTATCCATCTGCTTGTAATTTTCTGGACTCCCTTCAAACTCCGTGAATACCGCATTTCCAAGCTCTAATCCCCTTACAAAGAATTCGAGAGAGGGACCAAACGCACCATGTCCTACCCAAACATCCTCTACGAATGTCACTTCTTCCTTAGGGATCTTAAACTCCTCAGTAAGCAGTTTGAAGTCTAGATCGATACATCTATCCTTCCAATATCCACCATTTTCAGGGTAGGAATGTTGCCCTATCATGCAAAAAGAAGTATAATGCTTTCCACTCACTCCAACGTTAGATATGTCATTAAATCTCAAGCAGACCTGTGGTACAACTAGTGGATTTGATGGAAAATCAAAAACAACCTTTCCCCCCTCTACTCTTTGGAAATCCACGATGGAAGCTACCGTAAAGAAGAGATCAGGTCTCCATCTACAAACAACCGGATACCTGCCGATGCTATCGTGACCGTTCTTTACAAAGAAGTCCTCGACTTTTTTCCAAGATTGTACGTAATCGAGCTTCAGGTTGGTTGGAGGAGCGCCTAGGAAGGAATATCTCTCGCACGGCTGGTCTGGACATGTAATCCTTTCAGGATTTAACGTCCAGAAGTATTTACCGCAGGAACTGCATTTTTTTCTCGAGAACCCTTCCGAATTAAAAAGCTCTACATTATAGTATCTCTCTGGATCCTTTGAGAATTTTTCTCTTAATACCTCTTTCACTGGTCATCCACCTATGAATCTCAAATTATGAAAACTAGATTGATAGACTCCTTCTAGCGCACCTGGTTAGGTCTAATAATAGTGGCAGAGTTCACTAATCTAAGGTTCATAGTATAACATAATGCCATCGCTTTAGAGATTTATATCTCCTGCGCTTAAGATCTATCAACATCACCTAAGATATCCCTATCCCGTCCGGAAAATTTATTATCATCCATAATTCCGACTAAGGAGTTACAATGGAATACGTTTATGCGGCTTTGTTACTCCATAAGCTAGATCAGGAAGTTAAAGAAGAAAACGTGAAGAAGGTCATGACTGCGGCTGGCGCTAAGCCAAACGATGCCAAGATCAAGGCCCTCATATCTGCTTTAGAAGACGTGAATATTGATGAAGCTCTAAAGAGCGCAGTTCTTACTCCTGCCGCTGCTCCAGCTGCTGGTGCTCCAGCCGGTGATGCTGCAGCAACAGAAGCTGCACCAGAAGAGGAGAAGAAGGAGAAGAAAGAAGAAGAAGCTCTTGAAGGTCTCTCGAGCTTATTCGGCTAGACCCACAGATTAGTTCTAGAACAGATTATTCGGCTTTAGGATCTGGAGCCTTATCTTCTGCAGGTTTATCGACAGGAGCCTTATCTTCTGCAGGTTTATCGACAGGAGCCTTATCT
>JAPUIC010000075.1 GCA_027297425.1 Nitrososphaerota archaeon
TGCTGGGCAGATTGGTGCGCGCCTTGCAAGATGATTGCACCTGTTATTGATGAATTGGCTAAACAATACTCCGGGAAAATAGTTTTTTGTAAACTTGACGTAGATAGTAATCGACTGATCCCGAACCGATACCAGATAACCGGCATCCCGACCCTACTTGTTTTCAAGAACTCTAAGCTCGTTGATAGGATAGTGGGCGTAGTGCCGAAACATGAGATAATGCGAGTTGTCTCGAATCATATGGAACCAAACTAAGTTACTATCTATTCGATACCAGTGGTCGGAGAATTTCAGCCTATCATAATAAGTTAGAGCCACATCAACCTCTCTTAAGTACTGAACCCAGGATTTTTGAGCAGAGATCCTCTTTGCCAGCTGCGACAAAAGATAGCCTCTCCTTTAATGATAGTGTCGAATCAAGGCTGCTTCCATCCAGGGCGACTATAACCCCACCTGCCTCAGTCAGAATCAACTGTGCTGCCGCGATGTCCGTTACACGCAGTTTATTTCTCATATCAACATATGCATCCAACCTCCCCTCTGCAACCATACATACCTCGAGGGCAGCGGCTCCGAGATGTCGAGTATGTCTGGTTTTGGATATGAACTGGGAGAGTTCTCTGGCTACTCTTAGACTGACACCTGAAAGATCGATTCCGATTAGAGCTTCTGTCATATCGCCAACATGTGATGGCTCCATTCTCTTTCCACTATGATATGCGCCATGGCCTTTCGATGCTACGTAGCGATCTCCAGAATATTGGTCGATCACTAATCCAGCAAAGACATCTCGAAGATTACCACCATTTGATACAGCCAGCGATGTACAGTAAAAAGGAATGTCTCTGATAGCATTCGTAGTCCCATCAATGCTGTCGATGATAACCCGAAATCCTTCACGATCGTCTCCTATCGTTAATTCCCCATACTCCTCACTAACTACTCTGCAGCCTATGTCCCTCTTTCTCAAAACCTGAATTACCGCATCTTCGGCAACCCGGTCAATCCTTCTTGTAATATCCCCTCCAGCACCGCGCCCAAGAGTGAATCCAGCCTCAGCCGTTCCCTTGAGTTTTCCTATCTCTTTTTGGGCACTGCTGGCCATTTCATCAAGAATCGTAGCCCAATCAGTCATTGAGTACTACGAATTGTAACGACATATAAATTCGTAAGGAAGGATATTAATTTAATACTAATCTCTCTTGACTTATACAATTAATGACGAAAGTGCATTCGTCTAGCCTAGCGCCCGAGTTAGAGAAGGAGATCCGCTCGATAGTAGGTGCTAAGAATTTTTTTATAGACAAGATTGGAATCACAAAGGTTCTAAACCAAAGATCCAGATCTAGACCAATAATTGTTGATGAAGAGAATCGATCTGATTTTTCCGCTGTTGTATTACCAGAGACTACTGCGCAGGCTTCGGGTGTGGTGCGGGCTCTCTACGATTCTGGAGTAGCCATGGTGCCATATGGTGGCGGTACCGGATTAATGGGTGGTGTCCTATCATTAAGTGCGAACGTCTGCGTTTCTATGAGGAAGATGAATAAAATCCTTGATGTAGATAAAGTTGCTAAAACATTTGTTGTCCAAAGCGGAGTCATTCTAGGCGATTTGGAAAAGGAATTGAATAGGTCAAGTTTGATTCTTGGCCACGATCCTTGGAGCAGATCATATGCCACAATTGGAGGTTCGATTGCTTCAGATGGTGTAGGTTATCTCGGTGGGAGGCTGGGAAGCATTAGAAATCAAGTTTTAGGTCTAGAAGTAGTCCTACCTAGTGGTGAAATAATTCGTACCAAGGCTGTAGAGCATTCTTCGGCAGGGATAGATTTGAAACAGATCTTCATCGGGTCAGAAGGCACTTTGGGCCTCATAACTGAGGCCACAATGAGGGCCTACACTTATCCAGAGAGGACCAAAATTATAGGATACCGCTTCGAGAACTTCCAGAAGGGACATAAAGCGGTGCTTGCACTCCACGAGAAAGGGGTTTGTCCAAGTTCTTTAGATTTGGATGAAAACCGTCGTAATATTACTGATCCGCGTGAGCCAGGGGATACTCGTCTCCATCTCGTCTTTTCTGGATTAAGAGGTGAGGTGGATGCTCTTCAAAAAGAAGCGCAAAGGATTATCTCACGATACGCCAAATCCAGAATATCAAAGACAGACACAGATCAATACTGGGCAGAGCGGCATAAGATAGCCGATATGGTCCTCGGGGGCGGGAGTCGTCGGCATCGAACCGGAAATGGATCCTCATTCGATTATCTGCATGTTTCACTCCCTGCCAATGCGGTTTCCATATTTAGGAAACGATGCTTGGAGCTAGCAAAGACCTACGGTGTTGAGGTCGTTAACTTGGGTCTTTGGCATGGACCCAATATGTTCTCTTCTGCTTTACACGCTGATGGAGCGAACTGTGTTGAAAGTAGGCAGAAATTGATGTTCATTTTGGACCACCTTTTGAAGTATGCGCAAACTAAGGGGGGGAGTATGGAATACTGTCATGGCGTTGGAGTCAAACTAGTTCATCTTATGGGATCTGAACATGGAAACTCTCTCAAGCTGATGGAAGCCATTAAGAATACTATCGATCCCAAGGGTCTAATGAACCCTGGAAAGGTGTTTCCACGATCCCAACCTCGAGAATACTGATAGGATCGCCGGTGAGAAATAATTGTTATCATCATAACCGTTCCATTTTTTCCACTCTTTCACTGGTGAGCCAATTTACGATCCCCAACTTCTTTTCGGACCTACCAAGTATGACATCGGCAACCTCTTGAGCTACTTTCTGTGGCTGCCTATCTGTGGTATTAAATTCTGCGATAGTATTAACACCGAATCGTTGTATAGATTCAGCCAAACTCGAATCAATGATCTCCGACCAAATGTTCTCACTGACCTTTTTTTTGTCGTAACCTCTTAAGGAATATCTTTCTAGAAGCTCATCTGGGTCGCATCGTAATACGATTACGCTAGATAGTTCCCTCTTTCTAAAGACCAGAGGCAATAGATGCCCTATTATCACCATTTTGCGATTTAGTTTTCCAATAAAGTCCCCTCTCAATCTTTCTATATCCGGGATAATTCCAGTGTCGTCTCGTTCTAATACGTAACCCCTTTCGATTATAAGATCATTCAGGATTATTGGTTCATATCCAAGTATAAGCGCGAGCTCCATACCGACTGTCTTTTTTCCAGTCCCCGGTGTACCCGTTATTCCAATAGATGCATACTTCATATTGTGATTAAGTCCCTAACAGATCCTCAAAAGGTCGTTCTCTGTCACCTAGAAATGTATATATGAATCACTCAGAGCGGGTCATAGTCTTACTAGGATAAAAAGAAGGTTAGTTGGTCTAGAAAAATTGCCCCCAGAGTTCTCCTACAGTTTCCAGGGATTCGACCCTGTGAGTCAAGTCAGAGCAAGCTCTCGTGAAGTAAACGTATCTCCGAAATTTGCCCGAGAAGTCTGTAAAGCAATTAAAGGAATGATGTTGCACTCCGCACAAGCATATCTAGAAAAAGTCATGAAGTTGGAGGCAGCGGTTCCCTATCGTAGGTATAAGAAGAAGGTAGGCCACAGAAGTAATTTGTTTGAGTTTCATGCGGGTGGATATCCCGTAAAAGCTGCAAAATTCGTGTTAGCGACCTTAAAGAACCTAGAGGCCAATGCTGAATTCAAAGGTTTGGACGCTGAACGGATTATTGTACAACATGCTGCGGCATCCCGTGGCCGAGTAATAAAGGACTTCGTACCACGAGCCTTTGGTAGGAGCTCGCCGAATTATCATGTGCTGGTCCATATCGAGTTGGTGGGGAGGGAATCCTAGATTTGCCGGCAAAGTCTGCACTAAAGAAGATGATGGAGAAGTTTTCAAGAGATTCCGGAATAGACGAATATTTGGAAAAGAACGTAGAGAGTGCAGGGTATGGTGGATTCGAGATTATCACTAGCCCAGTTGGCACACGGATTACAATTTATGTAACGAAGCCGGGACTCGTCATTGGTCGACGTGGAATTGGGATCCGAGAACTTACTGAAAATCTCGAGAAGATATTCGAATTACAGAATCTGCAGATCTCTGTCTTTGAAGTCGAAATTCCCGAACAGAATGCTCGAATCATGTGTAACCGAGTAGCTCAGACAGTAGCTAGAGGAACAGCATTCAGAAGAGCCGCCATGTGGACGGTGAACGCCATTATGCGGTCTGGCGCATTAGGTGCGGAGATCGTTATTGCTGGCAAGCTCAGGAGTGAGCGATCGCACACTGAAAAGTACAAAGATGGGGTGGTTCCTAAGACAGGATATCCCGCTACCCTAACTGTTCGAGAAGCGGTCTCAGATGTCAAACTAAAGATGGGACTATATGGAATACAAGTAAAGATAGCGATAAGAGATATGGTGCCTCCAGATATGGAGTTGATTAAGGATATAGAAAAGGAGCGTTCTGAAAAGGAGCGTTCTGAAAAGGAAGGTGTAGTTGTGCAGGATGTCAAGGCTTAAGTCTAAAGAATTATCGAAGCTGGACGGCGGAGAGAGGGGGCAAAAGTTAGCGGAAGTAAGAGCAGAATTATCCAAGCTGAAGGCTGGTGCGGCTAGGGGGACATTGAGAAAGGAAGTCGGTCAGATTAATGCGTTAAAAAAGAACATTGCAAGGATCCTCACGGTAATCAATGCTCAGAAAGATGAAACCACATGACTGATTCAAACGAGTCTATTGGATATGAAATTGTTGGGTTATCCATTACTATAATTTCCAGCCAGGATCCGAATCTAGTGGACCTTCACGGTGAGATAATATTGGAAACTATGAAGACGATCCGAATCAAGAACGAATTGAAGACTTACACGATCCCTAAAGTCCCGAATAAATTTGAAATAATTAAAGACGGTGTGCCGATCGTGCTTGATGGCGCAAGTATACTGGGTCGTCCTGAAGACCGAATCATGAACGTGAACTAGTTTGAATAATATAGGCATCGAAGTAACTCCACCAAAAAATTCGTGTGTTGATCCATTATGCCCATTTCACGGCCATACAAAAGTTAGAGGACGACTGATGAAAGTTCAGGCCGTCAGTGTCAAAGCATCGAAGATGGTAGTGGTAAAGAGAGAGTATCTTCATTACATCAAAAGAGTCATGCGCTATGAAAAGAGGACGATGAAGCTTCACGCACATCTTTCGGATTGTATAGATGTGAAGGAAGACGACACGCTGATAATCGGCGAGTGTAGACCTCTATCAAAGTCGATCTCGTTCGTTGTCTTGGAAAAGGTGGCATCTTAATGTCTACAAAGTCGAGAGCTGTCTCCGCTAGGGGAGTCCAAGAGTTCAAACTCTATATTACCCGAGCTATTCCTGTCGGGGCTGTTGTAAATTGCGCGGATAACTCTGGAGCAAAATCCCTCAAGGTGATAATGGTCAAGGGCTGGAAGGGTCGACTGTCCAGGCTACCTGCCGCCTCTGTGGGCGATCAGATTAAGGTAATCGTAAAGAAAGGTCCACCGGAGATGCGGAAACAGACTTATGATGCTGTACTTGTTAGACAAAAGTATCCGGTTAGGAGATCTAATGGTAATAGGATCATGTTTGAAGATAATGCTGCCGTAATTATTACACCAGAAGGGGAAATGAAGGGTACTGATGTAAAAGGACCTATTGCTTCCGAAGCCGCGGAACGGTGGCCAAGACTCGCAAACGTGGCTAGCATGATAGTTTAGTGATTAAGAAATGAAGCCCACTAAAACACGCAAGCTATTATTCACCGCACCCAATCACGTCCGGTCTTCTAATCTGAGATCCAGACTCTCTACGGAATTGCGAACAAAATACTCTTTTCGTGCCACCCGGATTAGGAAAGGGGACGCTGCAAAGATAGAGAGAGGTGAGTTCGTGGGTGTTGAGGGGAAGGTCACTGGAGTTGATATAGACAAGGGAACGGTAACGATAGAAGGCGTAACCCGGGAAAAGATAGCCGGTGGTACAGTTAACGTTAAGATTCATAGCTCTAACCTTTTGGTAACCACGTTGAACTTGGACGACAAGCTAAGAAAGCGCAAATTGGAGGAACGAAGTTCCTAGGGATATTTATGGGGAATAAAGGCCACGATACGAGAATGAAGAGATCGAAGGCACCAGCCTTTTGGAAGGTACCACGAAAGCAGAACAAATTCATCATTTCGACCTCACCTGGTCCTCATCCTATCTGGCGCTCTTACCCTCTTGGTGTTCTGCTAAGGGACATACTGAAGGTCACCTATACTCAGAGAGAAACTAGGACGGCTCTACTAGAAGGTAAGGTTCCGATAGATGGCGTAGTAAGAAAGAGCACCTCCTTTCCTGTGGGTCTTATGGACGTTATTGAGATCCCTTCGTCTGATAAGGTGTATAGAATGGTTCCAAAAGATGGAAACCCTCTGGAGCCTATTGAGATCCCGAAGAAAGAGAAGGACAAGAAGCTATGCAAAGTGGTCTCTAAGCATACTATCAAGGGCGGTAAGGTTCAATATGGATTTCATGATTCCAATTCCGTGATCGGTGATGGATCCGAAAAGATCAAGCCTGGCGACACTTGTGTTTTTAGTCTATCTTCTCACAAGATTCTGAAAACCTTTGGTTTTGACAAGGGCGCTTTAGCCTTGATAACTAAGGGCGTCAGAGCTGGCCTTACCGGCAAAATTGAAGAGATTATTCCTGGAAACGTCACCAACAAGAGTTATGCTTCTATTAACCTTGAGGAGGGGACTGTCAAACTACCCACCGACTTGTTATTTATCGTGGGAACGGATAGTCCAACTCTTGTAATCTGAGGGATCTGAGATGGCAGCTAAAACAAAGACAGCAGCTAAAACAAAGACAGCAGCTAAAACAAAGACAGCAGCTAAAACAAAGACGGTAGCTAAAAAAACAACGGATTCGATGAAATCATTAAAGATAGCCAAACTTGTCATGAACATCGGTGCTGGGCGTTCTGGGGAATACCTTGAGAGGGCAAAATCGGTCTTAGAGGAACTATCTGGACAGAATGCATGCCTTCGAGCAGCTAAGGACAGCATACGTGAATGGGGTGTTCATAAAGGAGAACCAATTGGAGCGATTACCACGATGAGAGATCAGAGTAAGATATTTTCTCTTTTAGAACGTTTGCTCGAGGCCAGGAAAGGAACCCTCCCACGGTCTAGCTTCGATCCTAGAGGAAACTGTTCCTTTGGAATTCCTGAACATATTGAGATAGAGGGTACGAAGTATAATCCCGAAGTGGGAATTTTTGGTTTTGACACATCTGTAAAGTTAGAAAGACCTGGCTTCAGAATCTCTCGGCGTAGCAAGGGTACAGCGAAGGTGGGAAAGTCCCATCTAGTTTCTCAGGATGATACAATCAAGTTCTTTAAAGAGAAATTTGGGGTGACTGTAGAGGAATGAAGGAACGACATGGTAAGCTGAAAACGTATGGTAAAGGTTCAAGAATATGTACCCGGTGTGGAGGATTCGGCTCCGTGATTCAAAAGTACCGATTAATGATTTGTAGACAGTGTTTTAGGGAAGTTGCCACAAAGATCGGCTTTAGGAAATTTGAATAGGTGATTTGTCCGGTTGCCAGCACAAAATATTCTATCGAATCTGTTTACTACACTATACAATAACGAGTTAAGAAATAAGAAAGAATGCCTAGTTATTCCCGCATCAAAACTGGCAAGTGAGATCCTAAGGATCATTCAGAAGAACAAATACATCGGAGAATTCGAATATATTGACGATGGTCTAGGTGGGAAATTTAAGATTCAACTCCTGGGTAGAATAAACAAATGCGGATTGATATCTCCGAGGTTGGCGATCCAGAAGAATGAATTCGAGCGGTGGGAGCGCAACTACCTGCCTGCGGTAGGCGTGGGGATTCTAGTGATCACGACATCTGAAGGAGTTTTGGCACACTCTGAGGCGAAGAGTAAAGGTATTGGTGGGAGGCTATTGGGATATGTCTACTAAGAAAGAGCGGATCACCGAAACTAAGATCAGTATCCCCGATGGGATTTCTGTGGATCTAAACGATACTGAACTCGCAATCAAAGGGCCCCTCGGTACTAACACGAAGAGCTTTGTTAGGATACCTGTATCACTATCTGTAGGCGATGATGACATTATCATAAAAGCAACTGGAAACCGAAAGTTCCATCTCTCGATTATGAATACTGCAAAATCCTTGATCACGAATATGATCAAAGGTGCAACCAACGGGTTCTCATATCGACTTAAGATGGTCTATGCCCATTTTCCAATGTCTGTAAAGGTAAGTGGTGATAAACTTCTTATAGAAAATTTCTATGGTGAACGATCTCCTAGGGTAGCAAGGATTATGGGTGAATGCAAGTTGAAGACAGACGGTGATGATGTGGTTATCGATGGTATATCTCTCGAGGATGTTGGGCAGACTGCTGCTAACATTGAACGAGCTACTAAAGTAAAGAAGAAAGACCAGAGGGTATTTTTGGATGGCATCTACGTCTACGAGAAAAAGAAAGAGTAGTAAGCCGAAAAAAGGGGCAAAAATGAGTCCTGCCCCAAAGAAGGCTATTCTGAAGGCGTCACCAACTTCGAGTTCTAAGGTTGATAAGGAGACTTCCGTTGGGAAAGTCAAGGCTTCTCAGATTAGCAAAAAAGATATTTCTGGTAAGATAAGTAAAGACGATGATAAACCTACAACTGAGATTGCTCATGATAGTCCAAAGTATCTTAAAGAGCTGAAGATTAGTTCTGACCGAAAGATACCAAAGATCGTTAGACAAGAGGCTTGGAGATATGTCCGGATCAAAGGCGGATGGCGGAAACCCAAGGGGATAGATAGTAAGATGCGTGTTTCAATGAAAGGTTGGCCTAAATCGCATACAGTGGGATATGGCTCAAGTCCGATTATTAGAGGAATACACCCTTCAGGCTATAGAGATGTTCTGATTAGTAATACCAAAGAATTAGAATTACTGTCACCTGATAAAGAGGCGGGGCGAATACGAGCTACCGTCGGGGCTAGGAAGCGAGGCGTGATCATCAATAGGGCAAGAGAACTCGGGGTAAAGATACTAAATCCGACCGGGAGGAGACAAATTGGATCTAAGGAATAAGCGCAGGCTAGCTTCATCCCTATTGCACGTCGGCTTGTACAGGGTCAAGTTTGACCCCGAAAGTTTGGATAAGATCGATGAGGCGATAACGCGGGAAGGTATACGAGGGTTGATTGCCGAAGGCTCAATCTGGGCTGAGCGATCCAAAGGCGTCTCGAGGGGCCGTTTTAGGGCCCGGCTCCATGTCCCAACTAAGAGAGGTACAGGTCCTGGTAAGAAGGAAGGGACGAAAGGCGCAAGAGCAGGTAAGAAGCGGCTATGGATTCTAAAGGTACGTGCCTTGCGGAAGCGACTCAATTTAGCAAGAGAGCGCGGTGAACTAAAGGACATATCGTTTAGGAAGCTCTATATGCGGGTCAAAGGCGGGCAGGTTAGGTCGGTGGCACACTTACAACAGATAATATCCTCGGAGAAGAAGTGATTAGTCACGGCACGGCGGTTAACCACCTCTCTCTATCGACGTCGTTTTCAGGGGAAGACGGATTATAAGAAAAGGAAAGCGGTACTTCTTGCTAGAAAACCGTTCGTAGCTATTAGGGTTAGCAACAAGAGCATTATCGTACAGTTCCTGCGGGCGAAGATAATTGGGGATGAAGTTGTTTCGTCCACGCATTCTCGAGAGCTATCCAGGAAGTATGGTTGGATGGGTTCGGGAAATAACCTCCCTGCCGCATACCTCGTCGGTCTTTTGAGCGGGCTCAAGGCTATGAAAACAGATCTGAAGAATGCCATCCCTTACTTAGGGCCTCAACGATTCGTAAGGCGGTCTAGACTAGCTGCAGTCTTGAAAGGTATCGCTGATTCAGGGCTGGATATCAATTTTTCACGTGAAGCTGAACCTGATGATGATAGGATCCAAGGTCGACACATTGCTAGTTATGCGAAGGAGTTAAAGAAGAAAGAGCCATTATACAAAAAGAAATTTTCTGCGTTATTGAAGCAGGGACTCAAGCCTGAAGAGTACCCTAAGCATTTTAAGGAAGTTAAGTTGAGCATTGTGAAAAAAGTGAAGGAGGAATCTAAGAGTGAGTAATCGCGCACCCCCCCAAAGGGAGCTTCCGCCTTGGGAGCCGAAGACTCGACTGGGACTCCAAGTAGCTGAGGGAACTATAACCTCTCTAGATGAGATCTTTCAAAATGGTTGGAAGTTAAAAGAAGGCGAGATCGTCCGAGCCCTTGTACCTGATATTCGCGACGTAGTGATTAATGTTGGTATTGTGCAAAAACAAACAGATGCCGGAGAGATGACCCGATTCGCTGCTATAGTGGCTATTGGAAACGATGCAGGCTGGTTTGGTCTCGGCAGGGGAAAGGCTCGTCAGATGCGACTTGCTATCGATAAAGGAATAAACGAGGCCCTACTCCATACGATCCCCATAAAGCTAGGCTGCGGGAGTTGGGAATGCAAATGTGACAAGCTCCATTCAATTCCCGTCAAGGCGGTAGGTAAAGCCGGTAGTGTAAGAGTTGAAATTTATCCTGGACCCCGTGGTTTAGGTCTTGTCGCGGGAGAGAAGGTAAAACGGCTTCTAAGTCTCGCTGGCGTCAAAGACGCTTGGACCAAGACATATGGAGCTACTAGTACTGCTTCTTCAGTAGCTAATGCTGTCTACGATGCCTTTAAACAGACTCACCGATTTACAACAACGACGGGGTAGATCTTGTCTAATACAATTCTCGTCCTTAACGTCAGAGGAACTATCAATGCACCGTATGGCGTGAGACAAACACTCGATTGCCTAAAAATTAGCCGGAGGCATCGAGCTACTATAGTCAAGGATCACCCTACTTTGAGAGGGATGCTGAAACGCTCAAAAGAGTTCATTGCTTGGTGCGATGCTGATGCAGAAATTATTGGTGCTCTGTTAGATAGTAGGGGCATGATGAAAGGAGGCCGACCAGTCCCCAAGAATGATCTAGAGAAACTGGGTTTTAAGAGCATGAAAGATATGGCCCAGGTTATCGCATCTGGTGACCGAAGTCTTGCCAGCATCAAAGATCTGAAGCCTTCGTTTGCCTTAGCACCACCCAGAGGTGGATATAAGAAATCGACGAGACGGTCGTATGGTGAGGGTGGAGTGCTTGGAGCTAATCCTGCACTGAAAAGCCTGGTAAAGATAATGATCTAATAAGGTGTAATAACTCTTGGCAACTCAAAAACGTAAGATTCGAAAACAGCGAGGCTCCAGATATCATGGATGGGGTCAGGTAGGGCAGCATCGAAAATCAGGAATGCAGGGTGGAAAGGGTCTTGCCGGTTTACACAAACACAAATTCTCATGGATGGTAAAGTACGCTCCTGACCATTTTGGTCATCCACAGTTAAATCCGCCCAACCGAGTGATAGTTAAGAAGTGGATCAATGTGGGGTCTCTCGAGTCTCTATATCTGAAGATTGTTGGCTTAGGACATCAAGAGAGCGCTTCCAAGAAAAAGGAAAAAGTAGAGATAGATCTGTTGGCCAGAGGCTACGACAAACTACTTGGCGGTGGGAAGATAACCTTGCCCTTTTCATTAAAGGTCAATAGTTTTACAAAGTCAGCAAAAGTCAAGATTGAAAAAGCCGGCGGCGAGATAGTCTCCTAAAATAACGGGATCGACCTCCAGCTATGTCTCTCTTCAAGACCGTTATGGGCCAAATCGCGAAGGTTCTACCGGAGGTCAGAAAGCCAATTCGCAAACCCTCAATGACCGAGAGGCTGATCTGGACCGGGATAGCTCTCGGTGTCTTCTTGGTAATGACTCAGATCCCTCTTTTTGGGGCTGGTCGAGTTGGTGCAGATCCTCTAGCCTATTCTCGAGTAATCTTCGCGTCAGCTCAAGGTACCTTAATGGAACTTGGGATCGGACCTATAGTTACTGCTGGACTGATCATGCAATTACTGAAGGGCTCAGATATCATAAAGTTCGATTTCACCAAGCCCGAAGAAAAGGCGTTATTTACTTCCTCCACTAAGTTTCTCACCATAATAGTAGCGTTTGCCGAAGCAACAGCGTTCATCGCTGCCGGTTTCTACGGGCCGAACCTACAAAATACTGTAGCCATAATAATCTTGTTGCAACTATTCGGATCGACCGTTTTGGTCATGCTTCTGGATGAAATGATCCAGAAAGGGTGGGGGATAGGCAGTGGCATCAGCTTGTTCATATTGGCTGGAGTGACTAAAGAAGTACTCTGGTCCCTCTTCTCTCCCCTTAATCCAGATGGGGACTTCTTCGGAGTCATCCCATACACCATCGATGCAGCACTGAACGGGAATATCTTAGACGCAGTTACTAGAGCTGCGCCGTTTCCCAACCTCATAACTCTAGGTCTCACGGCGATGGTGATAGCCATAATCATCTATGTCGAGGGGATGAAGATTGAAATCCCGATTACTTCAACAAGGTTCAAAGGCTTTTCCGGAAGCTATCCGATAAAGTTACTCTACCCTTCAGTAATACCTGTAATCCTTGCGTCTGCACTACTAGCCAACATTACCTTCATGACTCAATTTCTCTACGCAAGGGCCCGAGAATTTCCGTTTCTCGAAATCTTCGGCAGGTTCGACCCTGCGCAACCCGGAGTGCCTATAGGTGGGATAATTTACTACATCAGCTCACCGGGAAGGTACGATGTCGCTCTTGCAGACCCTATTAGAGTAGTTACTTTCGTAGTATTCCTGACGCTTGCCTGCGTCTTCTTCGCTAAGATATGGGTCTCAGTAGGTGGTTTATCGGCGGAGGCTGCTGCGAAGAGTCTCATAGATGCTAAGGTTCAGGTTCCGGGCTTTAGAAACTCCAATGTAACTGTAACAGCTATATTGAAAAAGTACATACCGGCTGTTACTATTATAGGCGGCCTAGTCATAGGACTGCTGGCTTCTCTCTCTGACATCTTGGGTATTTTTGGCTCCGGGACGGGAGTCTTACTCATGGTAAGTATTACTCTACAATATTATCAGACGTTAATGAGGGAACATATCGAAACAGTAATGCCCAAGTTGGGTGCCATCCTTGGACGTAGCTAAGCGCGCTATCGTCGTAGGGATTCCTGGGGTAGGGAAGAGTACGATTGTGAATAAGACGGTGGAGCTTCTGAAGAAGCAGGGCTTAACTGCAAAATTTGTCATCTTTGGTTCTGTCATGTTCGATGAGGCGCTGAAGTTAGGTCTAGCAAAGCATCGGGATGATATGCGGAAACTCTCCGTAGATGAACAGACCAAACTCCAAGTCTTGGCTGCTTCTAATATCAAGAATACATCAGCAGAGGTCGTTATAGTTGATACACATCTCTTCATTCATACCCAAGAAGGTTATTGGCCAGGTATTCCTGAGAGTGTACTCAAGGCTCTGTCTCCTACACATCTTATTTGCTTAGAGGCCTCCCCCAAGGAAATAATGAGTAGGCGTGCCAGAGATGGGACTAGGTCTCGGGACCCAATAACGGAGGATGAGATTAATAGGGACCTACAACTGAGCAGAAGTATGCTGTCTACTCTAGCTATCTTATCCGGTGCGCCTATGTTATTAACATCGAATAATGAGGGTAAAGCAGATGAAACCGCGCGAAGTGTGGTAAAAGGCTTGGGGATTAATCTTGGTTGAGCATATTCTAATTCCAGCATCCACTGCACTAGTGGTGATTACTGCTATGGGGCTCGCTTTGATGTCCAATTTGGTTACTAAGAAAATGGTTGACATTAAGAGGGAGAAGAGGATTCATGCAGAGGTGGGTGCCTTCAACAAAGAGCTTAGAGCATCAGTAACAGCCAAGGACAAACCTAAAGAGACGAAATTGAGGAAGCGAGAGAAATCGATGAGGGAACTTCAGTTGAAGACTTCAATGGGCAG
>JAPUIC010000076.1 GCA_027297425.1 Nitrososphaerota archaeon
AATATCTCAGGGGACATAATTATTAGAGATACAGTAAATTTTGGTCCTGCCGTTAACATTCCGAATCCGTTGACACTTGACTATTCAACCAGTTTTAAGGGTAAGATAGCAGGTTTCTCAGCCATCTTTTTAGACGGCACAGAAGCATCACTGTCAACCCAGTTTACTGGAAACTCATCTAGATTGTCTCTTGCTTTTGAAGAACTCGATCGAGGTAAGGATCAAACACTAGTCGTGGAGTTTTATCTCTCGAGAGCTATAGAGCCATTGGGTCTCGCTCTTTATAACTTTCAATATCCTGAAGTACCACAGCTTAATTTCAACGTAGCAAGTATCAATAGCACCTTAGTGCTGCCACCTACTACAAGACTCTCAGAGGGTCCCGAAGGTTTCACCCGTCAGGAACTAGCAGGCTCTGAGGTGTGGTCTAAGACATTCGCCCCAGCCAGGGGTTCAGGGTTGAGCCACAATATTACATTGGAGCTAACCTCGCTCGAAGCGCAATTTTACCTCATGGAAATTCGTGACGCTTCTAGAACTATCTCGGTCACTTCGCAAGGCGAAATTATTGTTCGGGACTCTCTCCTCATCAATAATTACGATGAACGAACCATACTATCTCTAAAGATCCAAACGGCAGGCGATTCGACTAGTACGATCCGACTGATTCCTAGCACGAACCCCCCGCTCTTTAACCCATTTACAACTGCGATTATTGACGATATAATAGATCTAAGGGCAATTAAACGAACAATCACCGAAGGAAGTCAGACCCTTCTGATATACGAATATCCACTCCCTGCCAGTCAGATTTCCTCTGATGGAATATCTATCACAATAAGCGTGCCTCCCACAACCCCAGCTGAGTCCATTCTTCAAAAATATAGAGTCAACGTTGAGGCCCCTCCCGGATTCTTCATCAGGGGGCCATCAGGGTTTTCAGGGCTAAATGTCACAGCTAGTGACGTAGGAGATCTAGCAGTGAATATAGCAGTAGGTCCTGCGTGGTCTGTTTCAGACATAATGCCGGTAGCGTCGATCATCTTTCTCGCAATATTCTCTTCAACATTCCTTGTAACACGACGTCCGACCAAAGAGGAGCATCATCCAGAAGGATTGAGCGAAGTGGTGAACCTGATAGAAATCAAAAACGGGCATATTATCAACGCGTTAGCTGAAATAGATCGGAGTGAGGTTTCGTCGCCAGGAGAAGTTCAAAGAATAAGGAAGAATCTCTATGATAACAGATCTCGGACTTTGAATAGACTCGCTCAAGTAAGGTCCAATCTAGACCCCTCAGCTTTGATAAAATTGAACCAGCTCTTTATCCTTGATAAGGAGGTCGATAAGTCAGCTAGAGACTTTTTCGCTTATTATGAGCAACAAGTAAGCAAGCTTAAGGGGAAAGAGCTCACAAAAGCTGTCTCTTCCCATAGGAAGCGGCTAGAGCAGATGTTGACCGAAATAACTCAATTGCGCCTTTCAGAAATAGCGTGAGCAGGGCC
This sequence comes from Nitrososphaerota archaeon, assembly GCA_027297425.1. Lineage (GTDB taxonomy): Archaea > Thermoproteota > Nitrososphaeria > Nitrososphaerales > JAPUIC01 > JAPUIC01. Next base: position 1,506 of record JAPUIC010000076.1, read on the forward strand.
GTTAGAGAGATCAAGGCCTTATTGAGGTCTCTCTCTCGATCCAGGTCGCATAATCATCATCTACAGACTCGATTGGGAGAGATATTATTTCAGGAGTATCATAGGAATGTATCTTCTTAACACCTGCAATCAAATCTTTAACGATGGAGGTCTTGGTCTTGAATAGTACTAGATCCTCGTTTGCCTCCTCAATCCCACCGTTCCACCAATATATGCTGGCTCCATTCGGAATTATGTTAGCGCATGCTGCTAACCTTTTCTCAACGCAATATCGGGCCAGTTTCTTTCCTTCACCTATCGGGGATGTCACCATTACAATTGAGAACATACTAGCTCGATCTCAAATCAGGATGATAAACCTTCTCTATCAAAATAAGAGAGAAATCCTCAAATAACCAGTCCATATCCCCCCTTGGATATATGACCGAAGACAAGACCGAAGGAGTAGAAGGGACTCAGGGGGAGAAACAGACCGAAGGAGAAGAAGGAACGGAGAAACAGAGTTTTGGTAGTGTTATTTACGAATGCATCTATTGTGGTACTCAGACGAGTCAGACTGAGCTTGCTTCCCTTCCTGAAGTGAAATGCATATGCGGATACAAGGTCTTTAGGAAGGTAAGATCACCAGTCGTTAAGCAACTCAAGGCCATCTGAAATAATGGTCAGATTATTTTCGTTATTTGACGAAGATCCATAGAAAACGGTTTAATTAAGTTCTAAAAGAGTACTTTACTTTGAAAAGTACCAAGACAGTTGGCATATCGGGGTATGGTGCTTATGTCCCTACCTATCGACTGCCCTCCCCTGAGGTCGCAAGGATGTGGAGGGGTGGCGGCGCTGGTCCTAACAAGGAGAAGGCTGTAGCCGGATATGATGAAGACTCCACAACGATGGCCATCGAAGCCTCAAGAATAGCGTTTCAGATGAGTGGAGCAAACGAACTAGGGGCAGTGTTCGTAGGGACGGAATCTAAAGTCTACGCTGTGAAACCCACCAGCACCATTGTAGCTCAAGCGTTAGGCCAACACTTCTGCCTCGCTTCTGATTATGAATTTGCCTGTAAAGCAGGGACAGAGGCAATGCAGACCGTAGCTGGCCTCGCAGGATCGGGAATGATTAGACATGGATTAGCCATAGGGGTCGACACGGCACAGGGTAGACCTGGTGACGAACTAGAGTTCACCACAGGTTGTGGCGCCGCTTCTTTCGTAATTTCATCTGAAAAGAATGCTTGTTTAGCTACTATAGAGGCTAGTGTATCATATGTTACAGACACCGGAGATTTTTGGAGACGTTCTTCGGAAGAGTATCCAGTCCACCTCTCCCGTTTCACAGGAGAACCCGCGTATTTTCACCATACACAGTCTTCCGTGGAGAAACTAATGAAGGAGTTAGATCTGAAGCCAGGTGATTTTACTTATGCGGTGTTTCATCAACCTAACCCTAGGTTTCCTTTAGAAGTTGCTATGAGGCTTGGATTTACTCCTGGGCAAATACAGACAGGCCTTCTTAATCCAGTTATAGGAAACACATACTCCGCGAGTTCAATGATGGGACTTATTGCGGTCTTAGATGAGGCAAAACCTGATGATCGGATATTGTTGGCCTCCTTTGGATCTGGAGCAGGGAGCGATGCGTTTAGCCTACAAGTAACTAATCATATCTCAGATAGAAGATCTAAAGGTATAGCTATTCGCGCAATGATAGATAAGGCCATCAAGATTGACTACGCTACGTATGCTAAATTCAGACGGAAAATATCAAAGTAATTAGATCTGCAAAGCGATTAATATGGCGCGAGCACTAATTGGGGGATTCGGATATACTCGAGTGGGAGACCACTGGAACAAATCTCTTGTTGATCTAATCCTTGACGCCGCCTCTAGCGCATCAAACTCGTACAAAGGACCAAAGATAGATCAGATCATAGTTAGCAATATGTTTTCAGAACTATCTTCCAGCCAGCTCAACCTTGGTACCCTAATAGCTGAAGGTCTTCTTTCTGATGGAGTTGGCGCTTTAAGGGTTGAAGGAGCCGATTGTTCGGGTGGATTAGCGGTCGAGTTGGCGACATCCATGGTCAGATCTGGAGCAAGAGATGCTGTTTTGGTAGCGGGTGGTGAAAAGATCCGAGATCTCGCACCTGGGTATGCCCCATTGGCAATTTCCCTGGGGGAGAGCGCAGAATATACTCAGTTCATTGGGTGCACCCTTCCCGCCCTTTATGGAATGCTCACTCGGCTCTATATGAACGAATATGATATTTCCCGA
>JAPUIC010000077.1 GCA_027297425.1 Nitrososphaerota archaeon
GGAAGGAATCGAGAAGTACGTTAGGCAATGTCTGGATATACTTAGAGTTGAATTATGTTTTGAACTCGAGGTACATACAATCGTTGAAGGGGTGGTCTTGGAGAGACCCGATTATTTTGTAAAAGCGAGCCGCGCAAAGCACTCCGTAACATCTTATGCTTACGTGATTGAGGAGCGACCTAGGCCTGGGCTTTTTAATCCAAAGAAGGCGACTGCCTTACATGTTCCCAAAGGTGAATTATGGTCTACCCTTCAGAAGGGCGAGAGCATTACCATAAAGAAAAAGAAGGTCAATCCCTCGGAAGTTATGGGTCCACCACGTCCTGGTAGAAAGGTCGGCATTTCTGGCGACACAATGCCCTCTAGGAATCTTATAGCTTTCTTCAGTGGAGCCGACGTCTTGATCCACGATTCTACTTACTCTTCACAACACAAGGATAAGGCAAAGGAGAACAAGCATTCCACAGCTCATGACGCTGCGAATGTTGCCAGAGATGCCAATGTCGAACTGCTGGTCCTGAACCACTTTAGTGCAAGATATAATGATGTCACACCACTCCTCAAAGAGGCAATGAATGTTCACCACAACGTCAAAGCAGCTGCGGATTTCGATGTATTGGAGATCGATTACCGAGAATAGTCAAGATATAAGGAATCGCTTAGATATGTAAGATGAAAGTGAGGAAAAAGAAGGTAGAGGATCTTCGTTGGTCTCTACAATATAATTGTTAACATAGCCATTATCACATAGATGGTCGACAGCATTCTTCCATTCGAGATTATCTTCATCTAAACTAAGATGAAGATCACGCTTCGCATCATTTTCGCTGCATTCTACAGTGATAAATGCCTTGGACAGACGATCGATAAAGTTGGTAATATTGCCTGACATTTTGCTATGGCCGAGATCAAAAGCAACCTTTAGTTTTATTCCCGTTTGAGCATTTAGATCTATAAATCTCTCGGGTGATATCATATCATAACCTGGATGCGGGGGGGAATTTTCGACCAGGAGCACAATTCCTATAGAGTGAGCATAGTCCCAGAGGATCTGGATAGATTCATTATTGTTCCTCTTGGCTTCATCTAACATACTTCCTCCCTGAGTATCGTATCCAAGATGAATCGTCCACCACGCGGCTTCGCACAACGCCGCAGAATCCAGAGATTTTTTCATCCTGTGAATTGCCTGATTTCTTATCTGTGAGTTATGATGTGCAAGATTGAAACGATTCTCACTTGGGGAATGAACCGAAATTCTAAATCCTTTTGAAACCAGCTCCTTTGCCTCGATAAGGTTCGAACCTACTAGCTCTTGAGGCCCATCATCAATCACCTGCCAAATAGTGGGCTGGGGCTTCCTAAAAGGGTCTGATTCGATATACCTCCCTAGATCCTGTATCCCCATTCCATGCTTAAACAGAAACAAAGAAGATACTCCGATAGATACCATTACTTCTCACCGGCGAGCCAATCGATAAAGGATTCTAGATTTTTAGTTTCGATAGTCATTTCTATGGGGCCCATTGGTGACTCGGCTTCATCCTCACAGAGGACCAGTATACCAACAAAAGCTGCCTGTTTGTTCAGGAGGATGTGGGTCTTACCTTCTTCAGCCTGATTGAGCAAGAGCCTCCTTGCTACTGCAAGGGTCCTACGTTTTCGTATTGCCTCATAGAGCGGATATAGAAATTCTTCATCGAAGCCTACGAACTGAATTTGACCATCTCTCTCTTTTAGACTCACTCCAGCGCCGAGCACATTTTCCATCGCAGATCTAACTCTGCCAGGATCTTCAGATCTCTTCAATGGCGTGCTAACCATGACTTTGAGATCATCCGTGTACCTTACAATTTTCATGGCTGAAATACTCTCTGAGTGATGGCAACGACTTCAGCCTTCAATTTCTCTAGGGTGATTACGTCATTCAGAAGCACCTCCTCAGCAATCGATATTACCTCTCCCACTCCTACTCTCAACTCTCTCTCATCTCTCGATTTGAATGCCGCTTCATCGGAGGGCTTATCTTCCCTGGATCTACTTCGTATCAAATCATACCTCCGCTGTGGTGAAGCTATGACTGCGAGCAATCGCGTAGTAGGAAACGACCTTTTGAATTCTTCAACTTCTGCAATACTTCTAACTCCGTCGATAGCGATGAGGTTCTTTTTAGCAGCTAGGATTTTTGGAATGGAGAGTTTAGCAATAACCGAAGAACCTAGTTCCTCTCTAATCTCTTCCATTACCCTTCCACAATTCATGTCTGAAATCGATAAGCCCCTTGACGCTGTTTCTTCCCTTATGCGATCCCCCATAATTATTACGTCGAAGCCAAGAGCTCGTGTGCGTTCTGCAATGGTAGACTTGCCAGCACCTGGCATCCCAGTTATGAGCAGTAACTTCTTAGATGAGATCGTGGGCTTTAGAACCATATGATGACACTAATACTCATCGGATCAGGAGACATTTCTTACTCCTACCTCTAACCAAACCTCGAATAACGTAAGGACTTTCCTAATAGTTCATCCACTATTCGGACTGCCTTTGATAGCTTGAACGATTACGGAAGTAAAATCTGCAATTGAAGCTCCAACTAAAGTAATGTCATCCTTTAGACTCTCATTCACGCGACGCTCTATATCATTCTCCGAGATCGCTGAACCGACTATATTCTTCTCGAGGGAATTTATGGTCTCTTCTGGATGCATAAAAAAATCTCCGGTAATTTTGGCAGACACAATTTTTCCATTCTTAACTGCACAATCTATTCTGATTAGCTTGCCGCCGGGAACCTTAAGCTCTGCTCTCATCGCTGAAATGTCCACTCTTTAGACAGATATTTCTCCTCTCGTACGTTTTTTGCAAACTGGACCTCCTCGTCTTCTAGATGACCTTCTTCAAACTGAACCCCCAAAGAAGTGGAAAATCCTTCTCTGATCGATAAAGCGACTTTTTCCATGCTAAGCTTACCTATTTCAAGATTCACAGAGGTAACCCTCTCCTTCACTCCTTTGATTGCCTTATCCCTCAATTTCTCATCGGTGACCTTCAATAGTTCGAACATTTTGTCGACGTTAACGTCTATCAATAAGGTGCCATGCTGAAGGATAATACCGTTTTTCCTTGTTTGAGCATTACCCGATATCTTTTTTCCATCTACAAGTATGTCGTTAACAGGATGGAATCTTGCACTCAGACCAAGATTCTTAAGCCCTAGTACTAACCCTTCACAGAGAACTTCATACGATTTTAGGATGTCTGTTGGGATCTTTGGATTATCAACCCCGGCTATCAAGCTGTAGGTGATCTCACCATCAAAATCATGATATACTGCTCCGCCACCAGTAATTCTTCTAACGACTTCAACTCCGTAGTTAGTGCAGGCCTGCAGGTTAACCTCATCAGCTATACTTTGAAAAAATCCAATCGAGACGGCAGACGGCTTCCATCGATATAGACGGAAAGTATCCCTGACCTTATTGTTCCTCCTGCTGTTCATGATAGCTTCATCTATGGCCATATTCATTCCAGCATCCTGACTTTCAAGGCCAATGAATCGGAACGAATCAGTCATTCTGTCTTGCACGGTGCAAGAGACCCTTAATTTAACTATACCCTGATAAGGAACGACAGACGACATATCTTCGTACGCCGGGGTTGGATACATTGAGAACTTTCATCGCTTTGGATATAAGAAATGACGGGGTTATTGATAATGTGAAAGGGGCTCAATCATTGATTCACGAAAGTGGTGTAGATGCCAGGTATGTCGACGCCAGATCTTTGCATTTTACTGTCAGATTTCTTGGAGAGACAAGTGATGAAACAATAGATCGTGTTAAAAAAGTTCTCATGAATGTAAAAGCTAGAAAAGTAAAAGTGCAATACCAAGGGATTGGAGTCTTTCCAGGACGACATAGGATCAATGTAGTATGGCTGGGCGTCGAGAATCATTGTAAGGACGAATTGAGATCAATTGCAGATGAAGTGAACCGAGCGATATTTTCCTTTGGAATTCAGTCGCGTGGGACTTTTCAACCACACGTCACCATCGCTAGAATAAAGAGCAGTAGAAATCGAGATAAATTGCTATCTCTGATAGATGAACACATAGACCAAATATTCGGGGAAGAAACTCTTGACTCTGTGCGATTAAAGAAGAGTGTTCTAACTCCTAATGGGCCGATATACGACGACCTACTCTCAATTAGACTGGGTGAATAGGATGTCAAGCAGTATTAACGAGATCATATTGAAAGCGATCAGCTTAGCAGAACCTACAGCGGCACAGGCAAAGAGAGGCAATCAGATTGCTTCCCGACTCCTATCTAAGGTTAGACGACTTGCCCGTACGCACCATCTACATCCTAAAGTCATCATGGGCGGTTCCTTCGCAAAGGGTACTTGGCTCTCTGACTCTCTCGAGATGGATATCTTTCTCCTCTTCCCAAAGGAGATAGATGCTAAGGAGTTAGAACGCGAGGGTCTCCTTTTAGCCAAAAAATCACTCGTAGGCAATAGACCTAGGCTAAGGTATGCTCAACACCCATATGTTGAAGCTTTTATTCAGGATTTTAGGATCAATCTAGTGCCATGTTTTGAGACAAAACTGGGAGACTGGAAGAGTGCAGCAGACCGATCTCCCTTTCATACTCTATACATGAATAAACACCTAACTCAGAAGCTCAAGAAGGAGGTTAGACTATTGAAGATGTTCATGAAGCGGGTTGGGGTCTATGGTTCAGAAATAAAAGTTCAGGGGTTTAGTGGATACGCATGTGAAGTCCTCATCTTGAAATATAGAACATTCCTATCCACATTAGAAAATGTCTCTAAATGGAAGGAAAGAGAAGTTGTATGTATTGAACCAAGTGCCTCGACGAAGGCTGATCAAGTTAAGGGACAACTGATACTTTTAGATCCTATTGACAGTAACCGGAACTTGGGCATGGCTATCTCACCACAAAAGATCGGGCAGTTCGTTCTATCCTCAGGCTCATTTATCAGCTTACCAGGAATGAGGTTCTTTAGGAGTAATAGGAGACGAAGTAGTAAATTAGAACAAGATCTCTTGAGACAGTCGGCCATTGGAATCCTCCTCTCACATTCTAGCCGGAGTCCTGATGTACTCTGGGGCCAGTTGAAGAAGAGCGGAGTTAATATTCGGGAGCGAATGTTGAACGAAGGTTTTGAAGTTGCTAGAACGATTATCGCGAGTGATGAGACGCACCGGAGTGCTTTACTTTATCTTCTCGTTAACCAGACTCTCTCCTCATTGGTCGTGAAGGATGGACCCGAATATTTCAGGATAAAAGAATCTCGAAAGTTTATAGAAAAAAATTCTGGAACAGGAAGTATATCTTGGATCGGAGGTACAGGACGACTCAAAGCTCTTAAATTTAGAAAGCAAGATTTAGGGTTGAAATCATTCTTGGAAGAGCTATTCAGTTCTAAGACTTCCGGAATTTCTTTAGGCTTAAGGAAAGAGGCCCAAAATTCTGAGATTTTGATGGGGGAAGATCTCCTTACAGCAGGTCGAAGAGAGAGCTGGTTATCTGAACGTTTACAAGACCTTGTCAGCACAGAAGACCTCTAAAAAAATAGCAATCGAGGATCTACTACGCGAACCTTATCGCCAGATCCTTTGTTACCCTGACTCAAATGAGAAAGAAGCCAAAAATCGACTGCGCCAATTAAAAAAACTGAAGATCGATTCTATCATTCTGCAAGGCACGACCGAAATCGCTGGACTCAAGATCCTAGGAAAGGGGTGCGTCAGCATCGTTGTTAAAACGAAGCTAAATGGACGATCTTTTGCCCTTAAGATACGAAGAGTTGATGCAAATCGGGTTTCTATGGACCGTGAAGTTGAAATGTCTACCCTTGCCAACTCAATCGGCATAGGGCCAAAAATTCACGCTCACACAAAGGATATGATAGTAATGGATTTGGTGAGCGGTGCGGATCTCACCACTTGGGTCCGATCTCTGAACGGCCCTGGTTCTACTCTCAAACTTAGGACGATCTTAGGACTACTTCTCAAGCAGTGTTTTATGTTGGACCAATTAGGATTAGATCACGGGCAGCTCAGCAACCTCAAAAAACATGTGATAGTGGGCAGAAAATTAGTGATCCTGGACTTCGAGAGCTCCAGTTCAAGTAGACGAACTTCTAATGTAACCTCTTCTTCTCAATATCTTTTTGTTGGAGGCCCGATTTCAAAACGAGTCCGGCGATTCATGAGATTGAGAGAATACGATACTATCATAGAGCGGCTTAGAGATTACAAGACCAATAAGAACGAGGAATCTTTCCTGGGCTTACTACAACAGGTTCGGCTATAGGAAAGTGTAAAGCCTAGATTTTCTAACCCCGGATTGGGGCCGTAGTCTAGTTAAGCAAAAGAATATTTTGTCTCTAGAGTGGTCTAAGATTCCAGCCTGGGGATGAGGGGAACAGATTGCTGGCGACCGTGGGTTCGAATCCCATCGGCCCCATCTAAATTCATTATAACGAAGTGCTTGTACACAACCTACATATCTTAGAAACATTGGAGTGTATGCATGACTAGTGTAATCGGTGAGGGCCGAAAAGAAAAACCTAGGATCGCTGTATTTTCGGGACCTAACGCGACTATTGCAAACTCTCCCCCCTTAGTCACGAGCAACAAGGCCAGACTGCCTAACGAAAGAAGGATCCCAGGTCGTTACGATCATCTTGTTCCTCAGATCCTTTACGAACCTGTAACTGTCAAGATCAAGAAGTATAGCGCCCATCCGCTAGAGGCGGATTCAAAAGAGGTTTACCACGATGACGGTAAAGAGTACTACGAAGTTACACTGAATCCTGATGATGGGCCTTATCTGCTCCCATACATGGCTAAGCGTAAAGCAGATAGCTCAGAAAAAGGGATCCCTTTCGAGGCTGCAGACCTAGAAAACCCAGGGATAAGCTTCGGTGGAAGACAGGGTTTCTATCCCGATGCTTCACGTATCTTCCTGGATATCGACCGGACCATATCTGGTAGAAGTATCACTGGCGAAGGTAGCATTTTAGATCGGAAAGCGGAATACGACTTTATTAGAGCCCTTCCTCCCGGAGGTTACACTAAGGGCGGAGAGATCTCTGGCAGGGATTACTTTCCGTATGAACCACATGCTTTGAACAAGAGTCCCCGGGTCCGTGATCTGGTTAGGTCCGTTAATTCGGTTCAGACCGCCCTTAATAGCGGGAATTATGTAGGGGCTATTTGGCTAGAAGGAAGTCCGCATGTAGAGGAAACTCTGTATTGGCTGAGCCTTCTAGTTGATACTGAACTCCCGATTACTGGAAATGCTTCTCAACGGGCTCACGGCAGACTTGCAAATGATGGTGATAGGAACATAGTCGACTCTGTTGAC
>JAPUIC010000078.1 GCA_027297425.1 Nitrososphaerota archaeon
TTTATTTGCACTATCTCTTCATCGCTCAAAGACACGTCATAAAAGTTAGCATATGGATCCCTTCTAGCTTTGCCTTTGCCCCGCCTCCTAAAGGAGATGTAGATCCCCAAACGAGTCTCTTCTCGATGTGATGCAGGTTCCGTTTTCATAACTTCGCCCTACAGCTATCTAGAGGGGTCGAGCTGTATTTAGCAAATTGAACAGAGAGAAGCCATTACCCGTACTTGTTTTCTTACATGGGATTTTTTGAATTCTCAACCTTCTATGAGCCATACTCATGATTATATGAAATAAGGCAATTTTAACCTTCGGTACTGCTTATCGTCAGGCTTCGAATTCTGGTCGTGTAATCGAGATAGGATTAGTCTTGCTTACGGTGGACGAGAGGGACGGCAGAAGAGAAGGCACGATGAATCTGAATCATCCCCACCACCTCCGCTTATACGTCTACTACTAGAAACTTCCTAAATCACAGAACATTCCAGACCATTCTAGAACGTTCTGAACATTCCAATATCTGAGTCAATAATTCAGACAATACCTTCATCTTCCAACGCTCTCTAAGACATCGTCTCTCTCCCCAAAGCGCCTGACGGGTGTTTGGGGAGCTACAACAGCTCGGTGCCTGACTCAGCTCCATATGGGAAAATGCTCAACTCCGATCTCAGTTGGCTTCGAATATCTCGGTGTCAGGATAGAACGAGGACCAGGCGAACCAGAACTCAGGAGTGCTAGCTATTCGGGCAAGTCTCTTCCCCTCATGAGGACCTGATAATGCCATGCCCTCAAAGGACCACTCAGAACCGGTCTGCTCATCGAAAAGTTTTCCATCGATAATCTCAAAGTCCAGGGTAATACCATCAATCATCCTGTCAAAGATCCTTGTCACGCGACTCGAGACGACCTTAGAACCGAGGCCTCTGCCTGGTTCAGTTATCTGATCGGGGTTTTGGACGATGAGTAGGCTGACGCTCCCAACAACGTCGTTGACTATCCCACCAACATCGGCTACAGACTGTTCGGGATATGCCCTTGCCAATCCATCTATGGAAACCCCATGGACTATAGACTTCTCAGGGAGTCTAGAATCACTGTTCGCTATAGGAAAGATAGGGCCTCCGCCTTGATAGTAACCTGCATAAGGCTCTTGACCATAAGCCCTGTTGAAGCCAGTGTCCCGTGACAGCACCTGGGTATTAGGATGAATCTTTTTCCAGTCTCCCCAGCGTATAGTATCGATTGGAACCTTCTCCAAAGCAAGACCTGCAAGCTCGCCCCTAATAGCCTGACCTGTAATTTGGCTCCAGTACGATGATGTCTTCCTATCATACATCACCAGATCGCTGTTGTAGAGCTTCCCGGAGGTTCCGAATGTAACAGGCTCGTCTCCAATGAAAGGCTTGAAGGCTATTCCGGTGAAGCACAAGGGGCAGTAAGTGATGAGGAGGAGTTTACCATTAAATTCATCGTTCACTATCTCATGCCAGACAAGGATCTGGAGGGGGTACGCTCTTGAGATGCCTTCATAGGTTATACCCAGAACAAACTCATCGTCGGAGAGGAACGCATTCGCTTCTACAGCTGAAATATACTTTGGGTTCTCAATAGGAGGTATTCCGTCAGGAGGTGGTCCGCCAGACAAGATTTCATTTAGAGGAATAATGTGCCTGATTCCATTCGTTATCATGAGTTTTTCCCCCCTAGTACCGACAACATCGCCTTCCCCGGCCATTAACACCTGCTCCAAGTCGAAGATATCAATCTCGGGTGTTTTGGTTTTCGCCTGGACCAGCGGCTCTGGGGCCAATTCAGCAGCCTCGACTGCTTGCCTGATCTCATCCAAATTTATGAATTGTCCAAGCTTCACCTGAGTGATGACTCCCTCTCGATCCAGTATGAATGTGGTCGGCATAACCACAACCCCATAGGCTCCGGCCAGATTATCGGATGGATCAAGGAGCAATGGGTAGGTTGGTCTTAGCCGAAGGTCACTCAGAAACCCCGTCTGCTTCTGAAGGGACTCGGCTCTGTTGATTCCCAGTATCGCAACATCTCCTCCGTACTCCTCAAACGCCCTTTCTAGGTCTGGTATCTCATCTACACAGAAGGGGCACCATGTCGCCCAGAAGTTTACAAAGACAACCTTACCCCGATAATCGCTCAACGATACCTTCTCCCCATCTATCGTCTCTAGGTTGAAGTTTGGAAGCCTCTGGCCTAGATTCGTTCCTACAGAGAAGTCGCTGGCCCGACCTGCCGTCTCGACTGCCTGTATGGCGAAGGGGTTCTCTATCAGGAGGATACTTCCGACTATAGCCGCTATCGCCACGAGAAGACCAACCTTATTACGGAACTCCAAACTAACTTGCTACCGATAGATGCATGGAGAAACAACTATTTAGGTAAAGTCCGTGGAAATACGCTTCAATTCTACGTTTATCTCGTCGATCGCATGTCTCTCTATCTCCTCCAGCTTAGCATGACTCAAAGCCTGACTAACTAACCAAATAATCCCTTCCAAATAATCGCTTCCCTTCTTCGTACTCGACCGATTGAGGAGTTAGCGATTATAGCTAGTACCGACAGTAAGCGAGCAACCAAGCTAGACCATTCATTTATCCACCCCTGCCCTTCCCGCCAACATGTGCACCCACCCAAGAGAGGAAACCTGCTGGTGATCTCGTTTGGGTAATCAGTTTGCCCGGCCCAGTAACATTAAGCACTAATCCTTCACCTGAGAATATCGTTGACTTGATTCCACCAACCCTCTTGATATCGTATTTGATTTGGGACTCCATCGCCACCAGATGACCATTATCGAGCAATAGTGATTCTCCTGGTTTGAGGTCAAAGATTTCAAAGGCACCATACGCGGCGATAAATAAATCTGAGGGGGAACCTGCGGACACCTCTAAAAAGAACATGGATTCTCCGCTGAAAAACCCCTTTTTGAATCCTTGAAACTTGGAATCAGTGTCCACTGCAAGGGAACTTGCCATATAGCCTCCACTAGCTATAACCCATTTTTCACCTGCCTCCATTGCTATATGAGCCATATCCCCTGTGTATATCGGAGCGAGACCTAGTCTTCCTCCTTTCTGAGAAGAGAACTCGTTGACGAAGAAGCTCTCCCTAGCCAAGACCCTCTTGAAGCCGCCGAATAGCCCACCCTTCGCTCCTGTCTTCAGCTCCATTGAAGAGTCCATGAAGACCATCGCTCCGGTTTCGGCCTTTATCTTCTGACCTGGCTCCAGCATCACGGACAACAAGCTAAATTCAGGCTTGTGTAGGATTTCAAAATTAAACTCTTTCCCTTTTTCCATAGTAAGGGTCGAGCATGATTCATACAAATATGTTATGTTGGGTAACAGGATCTACTGCCCGTCGCCTCTACTCAGGATCTGGTCGCCTAGATCAGCAAAAGCCTCAAGGGCTGAGCGACTCCTTTTGGCTCTTGGAGAAGATGTATACAGCCATTTCATTGGGATCGCTAATTGAAAACCCTCTATGCCCCCACGGCAAGTCAGACAATCCCTTTCTAAGGTGCAAATGTTTCGCTCTAATCTTCTCGTACCATACATCCACATCCCCTACCTCAATTCCTATTGTAGTGCCTCGGGGAAGACCGGCAGTCAGTAACTCTCCCGCTGGGTCAGAGAACAATGGAGTAGCAACGACCTCAATAATTCCAGAAGAGGCTTCGAATAGTGTGGCTCGGTTACTTGCCCCCTTCTCCCACGTCTCTTTGACCGTGAGACCAAGTCCGTCCCGATAAAACGCAACCGTTTCTTCATACTTCTCCGTGATGATTATGAATCGGAATTCTCTATCAGACATCGAGACCCCGATGATTTGCTAGTATTTGACTTACGAGTTTGCAAAAATCCTGCTCTTCTATGCCCTTCTGAGGTGGAAATGTTTCGCCTATCTTCCGCGAGAAAGCTTACAAACTCCATTAGCTTAAGGGGTATTCGTAGTTGCTAAGGTAACCTACTGGGCCTCTATCACGAACTTGTATCCATGTATGATTGGAATATGACCTATAAGTTATTGAGTAGGCACTGGATTGGAAATCAATTCGCTTGAATGGGGCTATTTTGGCAAATAGAGTATATTTTCCAACGTTGAGCGTAGCTTCCTTTCATCCTAAATCTTCGTAACTTCGATTGCACTTTATCCTTCCCATTTCTCCTAATACTCTATTACAAGATTATCAAAGTAGGTCACAGAATCGGCTTTCGTCCAGAGTCCGACTAACCCTTCTTTGAAAGACGAGTCCTGGGTTTCGATCAAGAGTGTATCGTCCAGATATCCTTGTATACATTCTCCTACGACGACGGCCCTTACCGAATGCCACTCACCTTCGGGAATTTCTACTGAGGCAGAAGCTATGAAGGGCCGCTCGCCGTCTACGAATTTGAATAAGACAAGATTATCCTCTAGTGCATTTGCACGCAAGACGTAATAGTTGTTAGAATCGACAAATCGAAAGATGATGCCTGCCGCTTGATCGATTCCACCAGATATCGCTTTGAACTGGACACTGACATCAACGTCCCTCAAACGATCGGTAGCAACGATAACGTAAGGAAAGTGAAAATTCACCTCTTCAGAGGCCGTCTGAGCTAAGACGTTAGGCGGGCTTGGAGCTTCCTCATCCTCCACAATAGACCAGTCGCTCTCGGCCCCCAGTCCTGTTTTTCCTATCTGTAAGATATTCTGTGCTAGGTCATTACCCTCGTCGAAGTCTAGGAGAACCTTTTCGGAAAAGTCTGGCCCAGGCCTAGGTAGACAGGGAACAATGGAGTTCTGACCTGAAGAGGGGTTCAGGTCTGAAGTGAAGAATAACAATAGTACAAAGACAGATCCCACCGCAACCAGAAAAAGTAGTAGTGATTTAGAAGATGATAGTCCCAATGCCAAAATTAGCACTCAAGCACTCAATAAATACGTCTACTCTAGCCACAAAGCTAGGGACGTGGACGCACGTTATTGGCCTTAGTCATCCCAACCCCCGAGGAAATCCTAAAGGAAAATATTCAATAAGGAAAACGGTTAAATCGGTAATTTCCCTAATTATAGTAGCTCTTGAATCGAATGATACCGGTTCTGGTTATTGTTGTAATCGTTGGACTTGCGGGGATTCTCTTTTTCACGGGCACATTTGCCCCGCAAGCCCCTGATGTACCTGATGAACCGATAGCGGACCAACCAGAAGTCATACCAGAACCAGTGGTAGAACCAGTTCCACCTCCAGAACCAGTGGTAGAACCAGTTCCACCTCCAGAACCAGTGGTAGAACCAGTTCCAGAACCTCCTCCACCTCCGGAACCAATAGTAGAACCGGCCCCCGAACCAGAGCCTGAACCAGAACCACAGATACTAGAGGGAGAGGTCGAAATAATCATCGACAGGTTCTCCTTTACTCCTAACAACGT
>JAPUIC010000079.1 GCA_027297425.1 Nitrososphaerota archaeon
AGCGGGCCCGGTGGGATTCGAACCCACGATCTCCGGCTTCGAAGGCATACGCAACTAATTTCGACGCCCTAATCCGTGCTAGGCAACGAGCCCAACTATCCAGAAAGATGGTAGAATAAATTCATCACTATGGTATCGTTAATCAGACGAGAAGAGGACCTTGAATTCGTCAAAGGATAGTTTCTCGCCTCGTTCACGCTTACCTTGGGCCTGGACTCTTAGTTCTTCGATCATCTCTAACTCCTTCTTAATTACACGCGAATTCTCTGCTCTGTACTCTTCATCTCTAAGAACTGCCAGCCTTTTATGATCCAAAGTCTTCTTCTCCATCATACCTGCTACTTGAATAGACAGTGTCTCTAGCTCTTTCTCTTGCTTCGATGAGATCTCAGTTACAGACTCTAGTTCATGAATCAATTTAGCTCTCGTTTCGAACTTTTCGTCTAAGTCAGTCCGGTGAAGCCCGATCTCTTTTATTGTTGCTTCATAGTTAACCCTTATCTCATCAAGCTTCATTTTTAGTGTCTCAGCTTCATTCCCGAGTTTTGTTAGCTCTTCATTCGAGGTAAAGTCCTTCCGCCACTGAACTAGATTCAACTCACACTCCTTCGCATATTGTACGAGTTTCTTTTCCTCCGTTCTCGACAATCTCTCTGTCTGGAGTTTCCATTCTGTCTTTTTCAGCCTATCTTCAAACATTGCACCATCAGCGAAGGACCGACCGTTAAAATTCTGGCTAATCTGCCTACTGGACTCTTTCATTGCCCTAAGTTTTTCAATTATTCCAGCTCTCGCATCTCTCGAGGCGTTCAGCGTATCTCTCTTAATACTAATGAATTCTCTATGTTCGTGAATAACTCCAGAAAGTTTTTTCAAATCGCGTCGGAGTGATCTATTCTTCTCTTCAGAAGACAGCAGATCTCTCATGAGATCGGATCTGTGCTCCATCATTCGGTGTTCATTACTATTTTCAAGTGCGTGTTCGACAGTCACTGTATTTCCTCTAGATTTCGAATCGGGAAGGCGGTTGATCAAGGGATGCATAAAAATGATCCCTTTTGATACCCTCAATCCCATTCCATTTTAGATAACTCTATTATCTTTCTTCTTTGTTTAGTAAAGTTGATGGGCATCCCTCGGGTATTAACTATCGCCGGATCGGACTCTGGAGGTGGTGCTGGGATCCAAGCGGATTTGAAGACTTTTGCCTCATTAGGTGTCCAGGGCATGTCAGCCGTAACTTCCATAACTGCTCAGAATACTATGGAAGTTTCTAAGATACTTGAGCTCCCAATCGGTATCATAAAGGCTCAGATCACTGCCGTTGCCGACGATATTGGTTTCGATGCGATCAAGATAGGGATGCTCTATAAAAAAAACATAGTAGAATCTATAGGCAGCCTAATATCAAAATTTAAGGTTCCAATAGTAGTCGATCCAGTAATGGTTTCGAAGGGCGGATCCAGCCTCTTAGATACAGACGCCTTTGATGCAATGGTGACATCTATGATTCCTAGAGCTACGGTGTTGACCCCTAATATCCGCGAGGCTGAAGTTATCAGCAATATCAAAATAAGATCGATAAAGAACGTGAAAGAAGCAGCAAAAGTCATCTCCAAACTAGGCCCAGAAGCAGTTGTCATAAAAGGTGGACATCTTCAACATAATGGAACTGCCATTGACACTCTTTTTTGGCGTAATCGTTTCAACTTTTTTGAAGCCAAAAGAATCGATACTGAAGATACCCATGGTACGGGTTGCACCTTTTCGTCCGCTATAGCGGCAAACTTGGCGAAAGGAAGGGATGTACTTGATGCAGTTAGAGATGCTAAAGAATTTGTTTCTAATGCTATCATACATGCGTACCGGGTTGGAGGTGGACACGGCCCTGTAAACCCTTCAGGAGCGATAAATCGATCTGCTAGTTCTTATGAAATCCTTCTCGATCTTCAAGAAGGAATTGAAATCATTGAGAGTGGCCCTCGAGTGCATCTTCTCTCCCCGGAATGCCAAATGAATATCGGCGTCGCGATACCTGGTGCAATGTCGAAAGACGACGTAATGGCTGTGCCGGGTAGAATAGTGAACTTAGGCAGGAATGTCAAGGCATCCTCATCCCCAAGGTTTGGAGCGTCCAAACATGTTGCTAATACAATATTGGCTGCTATGAATGTGGATAGCTCTCGCCGTGCTGCGATCAACATTCGATATTCCGATATCATAATCAAAGAATGCAAGAAGATGAGGTGGTCTGTTTTTGATTATGACCGATCTGAAGAGCCTCTGAACGTAAAGATGACGGAAGGCGGATCTACTAGTTGGGGTGCAAAAAAAGCCATCGATAATGCTGGCGTGGTCCCTGACGTCATCTATCATCTAGGGGAAATTGGGAAGGAACCTATGGTATTGATTTTAGGCAATACTGCAAAGGAAGTCGCGTCAAAGGCGGTAAGCCTATCTGAGCGACTCTAAATCTCGCGGGATTACGCGCTGAAGATCAATCAACGATTTCCTCGCCACCAGTAAGTATACGTGATAATGCTGAGGATAAATTGGTAAATCCATCTAGAGTAACAGAAGATATAGGAATTATCCCATATGCAAAACCAATCTTAGACATTACCCTCAGAATATTAGAAGCAAAGACGTAGTTTTCAGAGTCCCCACCTTCCTCTCTTAATGCCTTCTCAAGAGCAGTTAGGCTTGAAGTCCAATTCAATATTTCATCGATCTTGTCCTCCACCATATCTGACTTCGATAGGGCTACAACTTGGGGGGCACCAAGGCGCAATCTAATGGAGTAAGTAAGAAAAGCCATCGAAACAAGGTTTGAGGGGGTCGTGGTCAGGGTAGCGTCCACGAGAAAAATGACCACCTTTTGCTCACATGCGACGTTCGACACAATAAACGATCCACTATTGCGGTAGGTAAACACCTCCATTTGACCCGGCGTATCGATAATGGCATAATCTGCCCCAGTCCCGTCAATCTCAGCTTGAATCTCGCTCCATCTAGTTGCAATATAGTCTGCCGCAAAAATTAATGCCCCGTTCGGGCCTAACTCATACCGTTCCATGACTGATTTAAGGTCTACATAATCTCTTACATCGACTGCTGGAGTATAGGGGAGTTGGATCGCACCGGGATCTAGATTTACCGCTATAGCATTAGCCCCTTTTTCCAAGTATGAGGCTACTAATTTGGATGTAAGAAGTGACTTACCTGCACCTGCTGTTCCTGCAACAAAAATAGCATTCACGCACAGACAAATGATTTCTCACATAATAACCTTGATCTCTTTGGAATTCTTAAATTATCCTGAGTATCGCTAATTCACGTGAACAAGAGAGGACCTCCTTGTGAGCTTATCACTATAGGGAACGAGCTCCTTAGTGGACGGACTCTAAACACTAATGCTCAATGGCTTGCGGATATCCTTACCAAATTAGGTGGCACTGTTGTTAGATGCACTATCATCAGGGATGAACTCTCTGACATAGTGTCATCAATAAAGGAAAGCGTGCAAAGAGGTACCATAATCATTATAACTTCGGGCGGCTTAGGACCCACTTACGACGACACTACCTTAGCGGGAGTTGCTCTTGCTACTGGGTGCGAATTATATGTGAATAAGACGGCTCTAGGCCATCTTGAAGAGCGATACAAATCGATGAAAAAAAAGGGACTGATAGTAGACTCAGAGATAACCCCCCCGCGCAGGAAAATGGCAAAAATTCCTCTTGGGTCACAGGTCTTGAAGAACCCGTTGGGGTCGGCGCCTGGAATACTACTCTCATATGAATCATCAACGATAATCTGTCTTCCTGGGGTTCCCGATGAAATGAAAGCTATCATGTTGAAACGTGTTGTGCCTATACTGAAGAAAAGACTTCCAAAATTTTATAGAGTAGAGGCCACTATTCAAATATCTGGGATAACTGAGTCTGTTCTCGCTCCCATCTTGGATAATGTATTAAGTACGGTCAAGAATATTTATCTCAAATCGCATCCTATGGGTTTTGAGGACGGAATCTCTAAGATCGATATTGAAATTATATCGAGTTCTCTTCGGCGAAACTCGTCTAAAGGATCGATGGATCTAGCTTCACTGGGATTACGGAGGCAGATAGAAGAGAAAGGCGGCCATATACTCAAGATCATAAAGGATTCTAATAGATAGATCGCTGAATCGTTCTAGAAAACCTTGTTGAAGTTTTCCCTAGCATAAACATGAATCTATTGAGATGAGTAGTAATTACTGGTGAACTTGGTCTATCCTGGGAGGTGCTGGATCACCAAACACGTTCAATATTTGGCTATTTTTTAGACAGCCACCAGGAAAGGTAGTCGCCTTGCTCCCGCCGTTTCTTACGCTCATCATCTCCGGTTGACCTAGCGCGATCACGAATGTCTGAGATCTCCTCTCTTGTAACGTAAAGTCCACAACTTTTACAAGAAAATCGCTTAGAGGATAAGTCGTACATCATTGCACCGCCACATTCTGGACAAAAGTCGGGCAAGTTCTAACCTAAAGCTGATTTTTCTATGCTATTTAAGAATTTTTGGAAGACAATACTGGAAAAAGTAATTCAAGATATCGCATAATAGGCGTCATTGCTAAATATGTACTGATCTTATACCTGTAGATAATATGACGGGATGGCTAGTAGCTTACAGTGATCCTTCCAGGAACCTAGGTACCGGTTTAGCTAACCTAATGGGAGCACCAACGATCGAGGTTCAGAGTAAGGTCTTCCCCGACGGGGAGGGATGTATCAGAATACAAGGCGATCTATACGGGAATAAAGTCCTACTGGTTCACTCTATGTACCCCGACCCTGACAAGCGACTAATGGAATTCCTTCTAATGTCCCATAAATTAAGTGAGGAAGGTGCGGAAGTATATGGAATCGTTCCATATCTGGCCTACGCGCGTCAGCACAGAGTCCATAACGAGGGTGAGGTTGTGAGCCTAGGCGTAGTAGGGCATCTCTTACGGTCGGTTGGCACTAAGCGGTTGGTAACCTTAGATATTCATAACGTAGAAGGATTGGGTCTCATCCCTATACCTTGCTACAGCGTATCTGCACTCCCCTCCCTTGCAGAATATCTGAAGAAGAAGTACGATCTACACGAACCCCTTTGCATATCACCCGATCTTGGTGGCTCTACGCGAGCTGAGGCCTTTTCCAAGATCCTTCGAGCGGATACCCTTTCCCTTGATAAGCATCGCGATAAAAGTAGTGGTGAAGTAGTTGTTGATAAAAAAGACCTGGATGTGAAGGATAGAGATGTCGTCATCGTAGACGATATTATTGCCACTGGGGGAACGATCCAGAAGGCCGTATCGTTGCTAAAAGATGGATGTTGCAATCGAGTTATAGCGGTCTGTACTCATTCCTTGTTAATCGGAGACGCACTGAAGAAACTAGAGTCGGTAGGGATTACTGAGGTTATCGGGACCAATTCAGTTCCAAACCCTATGGCCAAAGTAGATATTCTCCCCATCCTTTACTCCCACATAAAGACCCTCGGCTGACCATATTTCATTAATCTCTTGCAAATAGCAATTAGCTGCGGGGGTGCCTATTCTGAATAGCGATGGTATAGACGGACTCTTCTTGCTCTCCGGGGAAGATAGTTCAATTCCTATGGGTGAACTAGACTCTCTTATCAGGATATATCACCCAAACACCGAGCTATCTTCGGTTGGACGACGTTTAGTAATAGCCAAGAACGTTAATAGCGAAACTGTAGATATTATTTCCCGAAGAGGTGCCTATGTGTATATTGGTGGTACGTTTGTAACATCTATTCAAAACAACGTCAGGGTTAGAGATATCGAAGAGGTAGATTTTAGGCCATTTATTCAAAACGGTGATGGATTTGCAATTCGAATGATGGGTACTCGTGATGAAGACGTCAAGGTAAAAATAGAAACTATTATCGGCTCTGCCGTAACGAGACAACTCCCAAGCTTAAGGGTCACGCTTTCCAATCCTGATGTATTAATTTGGGGTGTTGAACAATCGAAGAAAATATACTTGGGATGCACGAGAAATTGGGACCGAAAGAAGGGGTGGGTTCAGAGGAGGGCGCGATCTAAGCCATTCTTCCATGCTTCTGCACTTTATCCGAAGTTCGCTAGAGCATTAGTGAACTTGACGATGGCACGGGAGCATGAGACTATACTCGACCCTTTTTGTGGTACTGGGACTATACTTCAGGAAGCTTCACTAATGAATATTGAGGCTATAGGGATAGACATAGATAAGAAGATGTGTATGGGTACGAATCGTAACCTAAAACATTTGGACCTGAAGCGAACTTCCATCATAAGATCTGATTCTACAGTATTGCCTGTTAAATCTGCAGACGTTATTGCCACCGATCTACCTTATGGTCGATGTTCTTCCACAAAAGGCAAGACATTGCGGACAATATTGGATTCCTTCCTTCGCGATACTTGTCGTATTCTGCCACTAGGGAGAAAAGCCACTTTGGTCTACCCTAAAGGGATCAAATTAATCCTCCCACCCGAACTCGTTTTGACTCAAAAACATGAGATATTCATGCACACAAATCTTACTAGGGTGGTAGTCGTCCTTGAGAGACAATGATTTATCATGGTGCAAATGCGAGTTATTTTCCTAGGGACATCATCAGCGGTTCCAACCATCAATAGAGGCTTATTCTCTATAGCTCTCGTTCGAGGTCCAGACTTACTCCTCTTTGATTGTGGTGAAGGTACTCAGAGACAGATGCTTGGTACCAGCATCGGGTTCGGTAAAGATACATCCATTTTTGTGACACATATGCATACTGACCATCTTAACGGACTATTCGGCCTTCTACAGACTATGTCTCTAAATAATCGAGAGAAGGCCGTTCGCATCTATGGCCCAGAAGGGATCGAGAAATACGTTAGGCAAGGTCTAGATATACTTCGAGTTGATTTGTCTTTTGAGCTCGAGGTCCATACAATCGCTGAAGGGGTGGTCCTGGAGAGACCCGATTATTTTGTAAAAGCGAGCCGCGCAGAGCATTCAGTAATATCTTATGCCTACTTGATTGAAGAGCGACCTAGGCCAGGGCTTTTTAATCCAAAGAAGGCGACTGCCTTACATATCCCAAAAGGTGAATTATGGTCTACTCTGCAGAAGGGTGAGAGCATTACCATCAAGAAAAAGAAGTTCAATCCCTCTGATGTTATGGGCCATCCACGTCCTGGTAGAAAGGTCTGCATTTCTGGTGA
>JAPUIC010000008.1 GCA_027297425.1 Nitrososphaerota archaeon
GCACAGCGTCTCGACGATATAGGGGTTAGCTACATAGAAGGCGGATGGCCGGGATCAAACCCTAAGGATCAAGAATTTTTCAACGCGATAAAGGACTATTCCATGAAGCACTCTGAGATCGTTGCCTTTGGGAGTACTAGAAAAAAAGGGATCTCTGTTAAGGACGATGCCATTCTAAACCTCCTTATAAAATCAGAAGTGAAAACGGCAGTAATATTCGGGAAGTCATGGACCCTCCATGTTGACAAAGTATTCCGTACTACACTAGACGAGAATCTCAAGATGATTGAGGATACCGTAAGGTATCTCAAAGATAACGGAATGCATGTCTTATATGATGCTGAACATTTCTTTGATGGCTATAAAGAAGACCCAAAATATGCTCTTAATACTCTGAAAGCAGCAGAGATGGGTGGTGCCTCGTCTTTAATCCTATGCGATACGAACGGGGGGACACTACCTCTTGAAGTGGGTAGCATAATCCGATCCGCAAAAAAGTCCATGAAGATTCCTTTTGGTATTCATACTCATAATGATGGTGGCTGTGCCGTTGCTAACACGCTTGTCGCAATAGCAGAGGGTGGAACTCAATTTCACGGAACTGTAAATGGTTTAGGGGAACGTTGCGGGAATGTAGATATTCTTCAGGTAATCCCTGCTCTAGAACGCAAGATGGGTATGAAGTGCCTGAAAGGATCTGCTGATAATTTACACGGCCTTACTGCACTCTCTAAATACGTCTATGAGCTTGCAAATCAACCGCCGTCTGAGTCTCAGCCTTATGTCGGAAGAAATGCCTTTTCGCATAAAGGTGGCGTCCATATTGATGCTATGTTAAAGACTCCTAGAACTTATGAGCACCTAGACCCAGATATCGTTGGAAATACTAGGGAACTCATGGTCTCTGAGCTTTCTGGTAAGTCGGGAATCCTTAGTAAAGCCGCAGAAATAGGGCTGACTCTCGACAAGAAGAGCCCAGCCGTAGATAAAATTCTTGCTGAAGTGAAGATGCTGGAAGCCAAGGGCCATCATCTGGAGAATGCTACAGCTTCTCTGCACTTGATCATCATGAAACACCTCGATTTAGACATACAACCATTCGAAGTTACCAACTGGACTTCCACTACAAACTTGGATTCTGGCGCTATGTCTTCAGCAGAAGTAGATGTTAAGGTCGGGACTAAGAAATATCATGAAACAGGAGAGGGTGTCGGCCCAGTTCATGCCTTGGATCTGGCTTTACGAAGAGCACTCTTGAAGTCCTTCCCTGACCTGAAGACCACGAAACTGTTAAACTACAAGGTCACGGTCGTAGATAGCGGTACGGGAACTGCATCCGAAGTTCGTGTATTCATAGAATTTTCACAAGAGAACACTCTATGGGCTACTACTGCGTTATCTGAGAATATTTTAGAGGCAAGCTGTAAAGCTTTGATAGATGGCTATACATACCGATTAGTGGCCGATCGACAACTAGGACGCTGACGCTATTCATCCCTCTATTCCACATAATAGAAAATAGATAAGAGTCATTCTAGTCTAGATCAATGGATCTAGGCCGTCTGGCGGTGCTTCGACGGGCGAACAGACCTACTTGGGATGATGATCTATTCGTCGGACGCCTAGGTCAATCATTCTCTCTTCATAATCTTCTATACAAAAAAAATATAATGGACCGAGGGGGAATTGAACCCCCGACCTCCTGAGCTCTTTAGACGAAACTATGCAAGTCAGGCGTTTATACTTAATTTTGGATTCGTACCGCTGAACTACCGGCCCTAATCTGAGTTACCGCGTCTCTTTTTATATCTTAGCGGTTACAAAAACAAAAAAAGTAGAAATGAATGTGGTAAGAAGGCTTGTCGCGGGCCGGTGGCTCAGCTTGGTTAATTGTTTCAAGCCAACGAGCACACGACTGATAATCGTGGGGTCGGGAGTTCAAATCTCCCCCGGCCCATTTCACTCTTAATTCTAGAGATTAGGTGCTTCTCTACCTGAGAATTCCTTTGGGGGGTTTAGGAGGCTCACCATAAGATATGAGAGGTTGGCCTCAACCTTCCTAGGCTTCATACACGCAGCCTGAATAGCCATCTACATGAAGGTTTTAAACTAAGGAAACTCGGAGATAGCGTAGCGGTATAGGATTGGCTGTCTATCTCTATATCTTTGTGGTCGCCCTTATCACAGGTCTCTCGGCGCTGTTCGCACTCATTCTGACATTACTCTTTCCAAAGTTTCGGACATGGCCGCCCCCTGACAAGCGTTCCTGGCAATTTTGGTTCTGGTATCTTCTGACAGCTATCTGGGTACCGGGTCTAATCGTGGTAGGCATCCTCGACTGGGAGAGTTTCTGGTATAGCCACTGGTCCCGGTTCATAATTGGAGGATTATCGGTCTCCTTTGGATTCTTCTTCATTGTGTGGGGAATGCGCACGTTGAGCTGGCACCAAAGCCTCGGCCTTAAAGGGACATTCAGAACAAAAGGTCCGTATCAGTATATACGGAATCCGCAATACGTTGGCAACGTTCTCTTGACCGCAGGGATAATTCTTATCACAAACTCTTTCATGGCATTAGTAGTCGGAATCCTCGCTATCCTGTGGTTTGTGCTTGCCCCTTTTTCTGAAGAGCCGTGGGTGCGTGAGCAGTTTGGGAGAGAATACGACGAGTACTGTAAGAGTGTGCCTCGCTTTGTAGGCAAAGCTTCTTTCAAGCGAAAGTCGTAAA
>JAPUIC010000080.1 GCA_027297425.1 Nitrososphaerota archaeon
GTGGCACGAAATAGGTGATTAGCAACAGATGTCAATAGAGCCTAAAGATTATTCCCTTCACTTCGTAGGGCTCGGTGGTACCGGGACCAATATTATTGAATCTGCCATCACCAGTGAGGGAATCTTTGACTACCTTAGACGTGAGGGCGTTCGGATGTCATGTTTTGCTCTTGATGTTGCAGATCATGATATTCAGAGCTTGAATCGAAAATTTGACAAGTTTGTGATAGATCTAAAGGAAAAAGGAGTACCATCCGAGAAAGTCACATTAATCGCTAATTCTGTTAAATTCCCAACGCCTGAAGCTATGTTCGAATACGTGGAGAAGGTCCCTCAATTTATCAAGCAGGAAGGAGGTAACGTTCCAGAAAATTATGAGCCCTGGCTCTCTTCTGCTTTGGAGGTTCCACCTCTATCTGGAGGTGTAGGTAGGCGGAGGTCTCTTTCTAAAGCCATTTACGGACTTAACTTTTACTACTTAAAGCTGATAGACACATACGCTGAGCGTCTTAAAGAGAGTGTATCTTCCTCTATTTTACAACCCGTCATTATAGTAATCTTCGGAGTTGGAGGCGGGAGTGGCAGCGGTATGGCTGTAGACTTTGTCAGACATTTGCGTAAGAAACTAGGTAGCGGTTATCCTATACTTGGACTCGCTGTTCTTCCTTGCTCTGGTGATGATCCTGCAGCCAAGGGTGCTTCGGCATATGCATCGATGACTGAACTCGATTCAATTCTCAATAGGACTAAGAACGAGGCGGTTAAGAAAGAGTTTGGCGACATATATGAGAACCCATATTCTGCATTCTTAACAATGCCTCTCGGACCGGTATTTGGTAGGTCAGGGAATCTGATAGATGCCAAACAATTGATAGACGAAGCTATCGTTGATATTATAATGAATACAATGAGATTCGACCTATCTGACCTTCTAAACAATATAGGCTCCAATATCGATCAAGGTCCGAATTGGGTCCATGCGATCACTTCACTTAAGATAAATTATCCAATAGATGAACACATCTCACTTGTCAAGCTCAGTTTGGAGAAGATGGATAAACTGAGAGCACTACGAACGGACAAATTAGAGATGGTAGGTGTAAGTGCGAAATCTGATGTTGGAGGCCTGCAGGTGGTATTCTCAGACGTGTATAATGAATTGGCCAAGTTCTACAAGATGATATTATTGCAGAAGAATATTTACGAGGAAGAGAACTTTGAAAAGGCACTTACGGCATTCATCTACGAAGATCAGGCATTAGAGATAAATCACAATATGCAGCTAAAGTCCAGTGAGGAAGCTATCACTAAACTCGCGGACGAGATTGCCCTTCCGATATCCTCTATCGGACTAGATGCGTCTGAAGGGACTCCAGAAGCTAGAATACGCTTGTTGGTTGGTGATGCCCTGAAGAGCCTTAGATCAATAACCACGACCGAGGCCAAATTCTCAGAGTTTGCCAAGGGGATAATAGACGACTTGGAACAGAGTATAGCAGGTGCCCAAAAGATGACATTTAGAGAAAAGTTACTCCTGAACGACCTGATAGATCTGGTTAGACTAGTAGAAGGATTCTTAAAATTACTAAGAAGATATATGGAGTGCAAGAGTCTGGCGGAACGACTGCTTAAAGAACTAGCGAAGCTCGAGAGGTCTGAAGAGCACCAAGACGCAATCCAAGGCGTTCAAAGAATCCTTAATCCAGAACTCGTCATTCTGTTTTCTCTTCTTCCAACTATTCTTAGTTCGCCTGATGCTGAGATCAAGGGAGTGGATGCACATCTAAGTGATACTAGAGTAATGAAACGGATCGTCACTGAACAGATAGAGAAAGAGAAGATAGCAAAAGAGGGTGTTGAGGGAAAGATGAGAGTCGAAGAAGGAGAACGAGAGAGCTCAAGCACGGCCCTTGATACCATGAAATTTTCAGTATTCAAGGTAGGAAAGAAGAGAATGCTTGAGGATAACCTAGACGAGTTTGACCATAGGGTGAAGATGCTGAACATGGACTTACAGGATTTGAGTGATCGTGTGGATTCTCTAACTGCAAAACTTGGAGAGTATCTTGCCATCGAGAAGAAACTAGATGTCAATTCAGACTTTCGGCGGAATCTAAGGGATGTTAGTGAGATGAATAATTCATACTACGATAGACTTAACGACATATCGCGGGATAGAGGATACTACAATAGGGTCGGCGAGGTTACAGAAGAAGAGCGTTCGAAGATTATGAGCAGGATCCTTCGTGATGAAGAGTCGACGCTGACACGTGAGACGATCATTAATGAGATTATAGATCGTAGGCGATTCAAGGAGTATCTATCGGGGGTAATGAGGATCCTCCGACTGCCCAGCTCTCTAGGTGTAAAGGCATCATACCGTACGGATTATATCTGGGTTACAGTTGTAGCACCACGAGGAGTTTGGGATCAGGATCTGGAACTTGAGTTAAAGACTACGTTATCGGGTTATATTTCTGGTGATGCTTCTAGATGCATAAGCATAAGAGAGATTGATTCCGCTGATCCATGGACCTTGCGCTTCTTAATTGTTGCATCAAAGGCCTCGCTCAAAGATCTCGAATCTTATGCTGAAATGAAGAGTCTATACGACGGATCATCACATAATGACCGTAAATTAGCTTCTTCATTCCTCTTAGAACAGGGAAAGGTGCTAGGCGAAGAATATTCTGCCTCCGAGTAGATCCATTCATTAAGACCATTTCCTACTAAGCTTTCAGTGGTTTAGATGGACAAGTTGTCCATTCTTTTTATATAGTACCCAAAGGTTTTCGCCTTTGAAAACGTATGAATATGAAAACTATACTATCGCTTGCGATAGTAACCATACTAGCAATAGGACTATTTCCTACAAACATACCAGCTGCGGAAGCAGTTGGACTCAAAGTAGAACCAAAGACAGTAGCTCCTGGTACATCGGTAACGGTTACCATTGAGAAGAACACTTTCTCTGGACAGACCGTATTTGCGTTCATTAGCGCAAACGGTTTTGCTGGAGCACAAAACAACACAGCCCTCTTTAATGGACAACCTCAGATACTACCTAATGATGTAGGTAGTGAAGAGAACGTCATTGTACCGACTATCCCTGACATCCTTCCGGGTACTTACTGGATCAAATTGTTCGATGGATCAATTTGGCGAGTAAGTCCTTCGTTAGTTGTCATTGAGACCGGTGCACCAACATTCCTCGTAGTCGGCAATAAAGTTCTAGGCACTAGGGACGTCGCATCAGGAACTCCTGTGCGGTATCTCGATGGTCTAGGATGGAGAGTAGGCGGTTTCGTACCCGCTGAGAATCTCGCCTTATCGGCAACTGGAAGCATGGACATTCTCGTCACAGAGGATGAGGATGGAGACGGTACATTTGGAGAGGCAAACGACGTAGTCATAGATTCAAAGGGAACAAGAAGTAGCAGAGGTGGACGAAGTATAATCGTACTGAACGCAACTGCG